>VXNZ01000039.1 GCA_009840355.1 Chloroflexota bacterium | reverse complement strand
CATACCCAATCTACCAGTGGCGGCTTGACTTGTCAACCTTTCCGTATAATTCCCTTATCTTACATGGGTATACGGGATATACGGGATGGGCGGGCGTGTGCGGGCTTGTGATGGACACTACTGGGAGGCGGCGCGTGAGCGAGGCGAAGTGGAAGTTGATGGTGGATTGGGGCGGCGAAGGCAAGTTCTCGGGCGACGATGACGACATTACCGCGGCGACTTTGGGCTTTTCCCTACGGCATTTGCGCGATCTGGGCAGCGAATATATCGACGCGGCGCGGCTGGATATACGGCTGGCGAATGCCGACCACAAGTACAGCCCGCCTAACGGCAAATCCGATTTGTCCGGCAATCTCGAACCGGGACGCAAGGTATGGCTGCGTGCCGCGTTCCCCTGCGATATGTTCGCCGGTGTTGCTGACACGATATTAGACAACCACGCGCCGGACTACGGCGAATCGTATGTGTGGTCATCGCCAAGCAGCGACTTTTGAATCGCGGATGGCGGCGGAGCGAAGACCAACGGCGCTCGCACCGGCAAGCGCATCTCGACTATGGACTTCGCGCTTGCCGATGCGTCGCTGGGCTGCGATTTCACGCGAGGCAGCAATGCCACACAACACGGCGGGCTGACGCTGCGCTACTCGGACGCCGACAACTTCCTGTACATCAGCGTCAACGGCAGCTCAGTGCAATTGCGCAAGGTCGAAGACGGGACAGATTCGCTGCTGGCGCAGGCTGCCCTAGAATGGAACGCGGCAGATACGCACTTCATCCAAGCCGAATTACACGGCGAATCCATCCGCGTGTTCGTTGGACGGGAGCATCTCATCACCGCGAGCAGCGATTTCAACACGGGCGCAACGCGGCACGGCTTGTACTGCGACGGCGCGGCAGACCATACATGGCGACAGTTCGGCGGCTGGGCATCGCTTTTCTACGGCGACTTGCACAGCATCGAGCCGCAACCCAACGCAAAGCAGTGCCACATCCGCGCCTATGACGAGATGCGCCGACTCGAAAATGTAACGCTGTATATGTACGCCACATCGTCGTTTCCACAGACATCGGACGAAATCCTGGGCGACATCCTCGACTACGCCGGCGCTGAATCCGCGGCGCGCATGCTCGATACGGGTGCCGTTCTCGTGCCGCAGCTGTGGAGTCCCGCGCTCTGGGACGAACAGGCATCAGACGAAATTCGCCGCCTGCAAGACGAAGAAGACGGCTTCGTATATGTGGACGGTCGCGGATTCTGGCGTCTGGAAAGCCGCACTCACCGCGCGTCCGCGCCGCACACGAAGGTGAGGGCAACATTGCAAGCGACTAGCGATTCTGACGACAGCGCAGGCGCATACTTCTCGTCATTGCGCTGGAGCGATGGCGTGGGCAACATAGAAAACAAGCTCTTCATGCGAATCCGCGATGCCACGAATGACGGGCATCGCACCGCTTGGACGCTCGTCGAAAAGCCGTACTTCAGCGCCGGCGAGACTCGCGAGTTTTTAGCCGAAAGCAAGGACTACGATGTCGTCGGCGGGCAGCTTACGCCGAAGAAGAACACCGACTACACGGCGAACACGCAGGCTGACGGCGGCGGCGCGGACATCACGGATGAGCTGATTGTTACATACCCGGCGACGCGGCTTTACAACGGCAAAGGCACGCTAATTCGCGTCAGGTTCGGCAGCACGGCGGGCTATCTGACACGGCTGGGCATGCGCACCGTGAACGCGCTCGCCTTCGATGCGCCCGTGCTGGTGAGTTCGGGGAATACGAGCAGCCAAGCGTCATATGGACAGCGCATTCGGAGCATAGACGCGCGCTGGATACGCGAGGCGCATCGGGCGCAGGCTACGCTGGACTTGCGGTTGGCGCGGCGTTCCAAGCCACGCGCCGCGATTAGGGTTACGCTGCCCAACGGCTCAGCCCTGAACACGCTGCTCACCTTGCAATTACGCCTATCCGACCGCATCACGCTGCAATACGAAGCAATGGGCGTGGACAGCGATTTTTACATTGAAGGCAGCACGCTGGATGTGGCACAAGCCGGCAAGCGAATGGAACGCACGCTGCTATTGCGGCAGGCGTAATCGCAGCCCTATGGCATGGGTAACACGACAGGAACTAACATCGATATACAGGACGGATAGGATATATGTGAAGAGGAGGTGGAAATGGGAACCGACCTGATTCAGTTCATCAATATAGGACTGGCGGGCATATTGTTGCTGTGGTTTATGTTCCGCTTGGAGCGCATGCTGGTGCGCTTGGAGAAGACCATGCACCTGATGGCACGTGCCACGCTGCGCATGCTAGACCGGAGCGACCGCGAATCCGCGACCGATCTGAGCAAGGAGCTGTATCGCGTAACCGGACATGAAGACGATTAGCAGAGTGCCGCGCTATTTCACCCTATGTCGCGCCAGGGCCTATCGGTTGTGATCCTGAACGAAGCGCAGCGTAGTGAAGAATCTAAAACTCTGTCTTAAGACAAACCCGGCTGCTGTGAAGGATGCTAGATTCCTCGCTCCGCTCTAAATGACAAGGATACGAAGGTTATAACTGAAAGCCCCTGTATTTCGCGCTATCCCAAATCTACCCTAGCTGATAGACCTGTATGCGGTGGCGAGACGATTCGGTGATGAACATTCTCCCGTCGGCGTCGAAGTTGACCGATGAAGGCCCCCAGAAGTACGGTTCAATCTGCGACGAGATGAGGTGCGGCGTGTCCAGGTGCGGTGGCAACTCCGGCGTCAGGTTGGAAATCTTGCGCGTCTCCACCTCGTCCGGGTTCGCTGCCAGGAAGTCGAGCGCCCACTTGGACAGCGTCGCCTCGCCGCGCATCGTGCGCAGGTGGCTGCCATCCGCCGTGAGTGCCTGCACACGCTCGTTGCCCCAGTCGGTTACATAGATGTTGCCGTCCGCGTCAATCGCAACGCCCGACGGTCGGCTGAACTGCCCATCGCCATCGCCTGATTCGCCGTACTTCGCGATGAACTCGCCGTCCGCGCTGAACTTCTGAATGCGGTCGTTGCGCCAGTCTGCGACGAATACGCTGCCATCCGGCGCAAGGCTGATACCCCACGGCATGTTGAACTCGCCGTCGCCGTTGCCCTCACTGCCAAACGAAAGCAGATGGCGACCATCCGGCGTAACCTTCTGCACGCGGTGGTTATTCTGGTCGGTGATGTACAGGTTGTCGTCGGCATCGACTACGATCCCGGTCGGTCCGTCAAACTCCCCCGGACCTGAGCCTTTCGCGCCGAATGCCTTTATGAAAGTGCTGTTGGCAGTGTCTTTATCATTGTCGAAGTCCGCGCCAAAGATGCTGACGCGGTGGTTGTACTCGTCCGTGACATAGACTTGGCTGCCGTCGTTGCTGAGCGTTATGCCAGCCGCGAGCCGCAATTGCCCTTCGCCATCGCCGTGCGAGGAGAACTCGTACAGATAGTCGTCGTCCATGTTCGTAACGCCGATGCGCGTGAACACAGGCGCGCCGCGGTTCAGCACGAAGATGCGCCCGTCCGCATGTAACGCGAGGTCAATCGGATTGGCGAAGCCACGCCCCACCGGCGCGTTGTTCACGATGCCTATCGTCTTCACATAATCGATCTTCAGCGTCTGTGCGGCGGTAGTGGTCATTCGTTATGCCCTCTGTGTCTGGCTGTTGTCGGTCGTGTAGTTCAGTCGTGTAACTATGTAACGAGGACGGCAGGACGCTCATGTTGTCACATCCTGCCCATCCCGTACATCGATGTTAATTCCCGGCGCAGTGCATCCGCGCAGGTTACTTATACTAGCTGATACTCGGTTGTCGATGCGATTAGCCCGAGCAGTTCGCCGACGCGCTGTTCGGCTTCGTCGCCCTGCCGGTGGCTGGCGAGCGACACATCGCCCTTGATGCCCACATGCGCTGTGAGCGCGGCGCGCATCTCGATGTCCATCTCCGGCGTGCCCATAATGTCCAGGCATGCGCCCACAAGCTCCGACGGCGTGTACTCGCCGCCGTTCTGCTCTGCCAGCCTGTCCAGGATAAGCCGCACGCCGGGCGCGGTGATGTCGCTGATTTCCTTCGCGGCGAAGTTGACACGCTCGACCAACGCGCCGCTGTTAATCCACTCCGTACCCTCGTGCCAGCCCTCGACCGACGGCGGGTTGAGCAGCGTCTGCCCCATGAAGCCGGTCAGGTCTGACGTAGGGATGATGCCCATGTCGGGCTGCGTAACGCTACCGCTCAGCCTCATCGTGCCTGCGACCAGTTCCGCCGGGCATTTTACGCGCGCGTACTGAGCCTCTTTGAAGAAGTCGGAGTTGAAGAGCACACGCAGCATGTGGCGAATCTCGTGGTCGCCATCGAAGTACGCCTGCGACAGGATGTCGATGGCGTCCGGATCGCGCGGCGCGGTGTAGGGCCACTGCGGCACCGGCTCTTCGTCCGCCACGAAGAAGTCGTACAGGTGGCGCGCGATGAAGCGCGCCGTCGCCGGCTGCTTGCAAATGATGCGCACAATGTCGTCGCCGTTGAAATCGCCCGTCTCGCCCAGGAAGTTCTTCTGCCCATCGTCGTGGTCGCTGTCGCGGAAGTTGAAGTGCCACGCGATTCTGCCGTATGGCCAGATGGAGTCCTTAGACGCGCGCACCGCCATGTATTCGGCGTTGCCCAGCGTCCAGCCGGTGAACGCGCGCGACGCCTCTTTGATGTCGTCTTCGGTGTAGTTCCCGATGCCCATACTGAACAGTTCGAGTAGTTCTCTGCCCCAGTTTTCGTTGATGGCGCCGTCGTGGTTCTCTTGATTGTCCAGCCAGATAATCATCGACGGGTCTTTGGCGAGGTCAATGAGCAAGTCGTCGAGCTTGCCAAGCCCAAGCCTGCGGAACATGTCGATTTGGTTCAGCAGCGAGCGCGCCTGATTAGTCTTGGCGTAGCCGGTGGCGAACACGCCGTGCCAGAAGAGCGCGATTTTCTCTTCCATTGGCGCCTTCGTGGTAACCATTCGGTAGAGCCAGTACGCAGAGGCGGAATTGCCGTAGCGCAGCTCGTGCATATCAGTGTGATAGCGCTTGATGATGTCGTCCGGCATGTGCTGCGGATCGTCAGGATGCAGGAGTTCTTCGATGGCGTCTTCGTAGCCGAGTGCCTCAAAGTGGTCGAGTTCTGCCGGAGTCGCGCCAAAAGACGCGCGCCGCAGCAGGTGCTTGACAAGTCCGACATCCGATTTCGTTGCTGTGGTCATGTTCGCCTCCAAGCAGGGAGTATTGTTGGTTTCTTTTATCCCGAGTGTGTGCAATAGAGCAGGAAAGCTTCGCTTGGCACAAGGCTTCTGTTGAATGGATCAACTGCTAAACGTAGCCCTTCCAGCGCGTATGCGCCAAGCAACGGCATCGAATCGTCGTTGCCAAACACTACAATCGTAATGACTTGCTTCCCTCGCGCTCGTATCCAAGTCTGTCCAATATCCAGATCTAGTCGGCCTCCGCCTGCCAATGTGAACTTCACCTTCTCCATAGGCTCCACTTCAAGCCGCTCAAGCATAGATGCGGGCATAAAGCTGTAAGTTGCGCCAGTATCCACCATCGGATTCACAAACTCATAATACGTACCCGACGGGTTGCCTATTTCCACAGGGTACCTAAATGTTCCCATTGATTTCGTCCTACCCTGTCCCGTTCAGAGTATCAGTAGGCGGCTCGCGCAATACCGCCGCCTCTTCCAGCAAACCAATAAACTCTTTGGCAGAATCTATGCCGCCTCTAACGTCGCTTGGAAGATAGAGCGGCTCATAGAAGTTCTGATGCAAAGCGTTCGCCTCGCGGAACAGAAGGCTTATCATGCCGGGGTCGTTTGTTTCGTTCGCTAATCTGTCTTTGATGGTAAAGAAATCGCGGTGCGAACCGTTTTGCCAACCGCAGTGCTTGGCGACTGCCTTCATGTAATGTGCGGCGGTGCCCAGCCCTTTTGGCCGCCTGCGGAAAGTCCCCCAGGCGGCCTGCCCATTCGCTTGCTCTAGCATGCGACTATTGACTGCGATATAGTTATCCGGCTCCGCAAGAGTCATCGATTTGCGCTTCTGCTAGTGCTTTGGGTGCGTTGGCGGCAACCCCCGGCTGCGCGAATGGCGCTTGCCGGAGATTGCGCCTTGAAGCGACTACTTCTTGATAAGCCCCAATTTCTCGAAAGTTCCGTTCGTGATTGGATGGGCATCCACGCCCATCCAATCCTCCAGCAGGTCGGTGTACGCGCTGCGGAAGTCGTTGTTGTAGTGCATGTCGCCTTCGAGCTGGTCTTCGGGCGCGAGCGATGGGAAGTCGCCGTACATGCCGCCCTTCACTCCGCCGCCGATGACGAACGCCACGCCTCCGGAGCCGTGGTCGGTGCCGGAGCCGTTGTCCTTGATGCGCCTGCCGAACTCGGAGAATATCACGACTGCCGTGTCGTTCTCATAGCCGTGCTCTTCCACATCGTCCCAGAAGTCGCCGACTGCGTTAGACATCTCGCCGATGAGCTTGGCGTGCATCGGCACCTCGCCCGCGTGCGTGTCGTAGCTGCCCTGCCCGGTGTAGTAGATGCGCGTGCCGATGTCCGCGAACATCACCTGCGCCGCGTCCTTAAGGCTCTGACCGATGGAAGTATTCGCGTACTCGACGCTCGACGAATAGTTGCGCGGCGCCGTGCCGAGTATGTCCGCGCCCTGCATCACGCCTCTGCCCGTCTGCTGGATGAACTCCTTCACCGCGTCCTTGCCCGCGCCGCCGTACATCTGCGAGAACATATCCAGCGTCTGGTTGCGTATAGATTCATCATGGATGTCCGGATACAAGCCATAAGTCGCAAGATCGCCGACAGACGCGACCGGCACGCCCTGCGCCGACAGCGCGCGCGGCAGACCGCGGCCGAAGTTGACCGATGTCAGAACATTCTCGCCCTTAGGGTCTAGGTCGCGCGTGAGCTGACCGAGCCAGCCTTCAGTGGCGACCTTCGTCGGCTCCGCCGTGTGCCAGATGTCCATCGAGCGGAAGTGCGAGCGGTTCGGGTTCGGGTAGCCGATGCCGTTGATAATGGCGACCTTGCCCTCGTCCCACAGCCGCTTCATGGCGGTCATATTCGGATTCAGCCCGATATTGCCGTCCAGTTTCAGCAGGTCTTCCGGCTGGAACTGTACTGCCGGGCGGAAATTGTAATAATGCTCATCGTTGATGGGTAGGACAGTATTCAGCGCGTCATTACCCCCTGTGAGCTGCACAAACACCAGTGATTTGCTATGTCCGTTGCTGCCGTTGGAACCCATTGCCTTTGCTCCTCTCCTAACGCTTGTCGCGTGCTGATTCGTCACTTGTTCTCAGGTGGTCAATTACGCGGTAAATCGGCTTGAATGCCTAGTGTATCAGGCAAACAGGCGCACTTCTACATGATGTCCTGTAATTGTGCGCTTTTCTAGGAAAATGGTCAAGACCATGAAAAGGACAAATGGCATAGAAACGCGCCAGAATCGACGTCTTACTGCAGCTTTCCCCGCAGCCTGGGATCTAAATAGTCCCTCAAAGCATCCCCAAGCAGGTTGAATGCCAGTATCGTGATCGTGATGGCGATTCCAGGGAAAATGACCAGCCACCAAGGAGGTTTGAACAGGTTGCTGAGTAAGCCACCGAGCATGTTTCCCCAAGTAGGCGTTGGCGGTGGTATCCCCAGGCCCAGGAAACTGAGAGCGGCTTCTGCGAATATCGCAACCCCAAGACCGGCGCTTGCGATCACCAGGGCTGCTGCCCAGCACTGCGGAGCTATATGCAACATCATAATCCGCTTCGGTGATGCGCCTACGGCACGTGCCGCCTCCACATAAGCCATCTCGCTGACCGTGAGAGCTACCGAACGGGTAATTCTCGTTGAGTTAGGAATGCTCACTACGGCTATCGCTATGATTACTGTTAGAATGCCCGCTCCCAGGGCCGCCAACAGCAGGAGCGCGAGTATCACTGTGGGGAACGACATCAGCACATCAAGGAAGCGCTGGGTTATGAGATCGAACTTGCCACCGAAATAACCGGTCACTATGCCCCAGATGATTCCCAAGCCACTTCCAATGCCGATAGACACAAATGCGACAATTAGTGTGACGCGGCTTCCAAAGATGATTCTGCTCAGGACATCTCTGCCAATGTAATCAGTGCCCAATGGGTAAGTAGTGGAAGGAGGCTTCCTGAGTTCGGTGAAGAATGCCTGCAACGGGTCGTGAGGCGCAAGCAGATCCGCGAAGACCGCAGTCAGGATTACCGCAATCAGGATTACCAGCGCGACAGCGCCTAAGACAGACGAACGAGCGAATCGTATCGCTGAGCCTACCGGCGCCATTACAACGGCGATCAGCCCACGGCTACCGGCGGGTGTGGCGGTGGCGGACTCCATCTCTCTCAAAGCACATTTCTCCGTAGCACAAGTTCCGCCGATCAGTTGAACCTGATCCGGGGGTCCAGCCAGCCGTACAGCAGGTCTATCACAAAGTTTACCGTAATCGTCGCCATTCCAAAGATGAGTACAAGATTCTGGATCATCATCCAGTCTCGTTGGATAATCGAGAACACGAGCGTGAAACCCAGTCCCGGAACGCTAAAGGCGCGCTCCACCGCGACAGTTCCGCCCAGAAGTGCAGCCAGCTGAAGTCCGGACAGCGTTATCACAGGTAGAAACGCGTTTCGTAGCACGTGCCGGAGCACTACCACCCACTCGCTTAGCCCCTTTGCGTGCGCCGTGCGAACATAGTCCTCCCTCAGCACCTCCAGGAAAGTTGCCCGGCTCATCCGCGCAGTTATCGCCCCTAGGCCAATCCCAAGTGCGACCGCGGGACCGGCAGTCATCTGAAGGTTCATCGAAGGGTTAGTCCATAAGTAGTGAACATCGAGCGGAGGACGCCACTCGAACACAAGCACGGTGAATAATATAAAGGTCAAGGCCAGCCAGAAATTGGGCACGGCAATAAAAACCGTAACGATGAAGCGGAGAACATAGTCCAGCATGGAGTTTCTCCGCATGGCTGATATTATCCCGACTGGCAATCCGATCAGCCAAGCCACTATCATCGCCATGATTGCGATCTGGGCGGTAAGAGGTCCACGCCTCAAGATTATGTCGCGGATGGGCTCGTTGTCGCGCCAGAACGAAAACCCCAGGTCCCCCTTGGCCACATCCGCCATCCAGCTTAGGTACTGGATGTACAGCGGTCTATCAAGACCTAGTGAGGCTCTGACCGCGGCAAGCTCCTCGTCTGTGAGTACATATATCTCCCCCTCGCCGGCGATGCTCTTCAGGGGGTCCCCCGGGATAACTCGCATGGCTATGAAGATGAGAACCGTCACACCGAAAATGGTGGGGATAATCAACAGGAGCCTGCGAAGTATGTAAACGCGCATATTGAAGTTTGCCCTGTGGCGTCTGATTTGCGGTCTGTTGTTGGTGGCTCTCGGGCAAATTGCCGTGAATTTAAGCGCTTGGTTTCTTGGTTCGTATTATGTGAAAGAATGAAGAGGCCTCAATGTAAGCCATGGAATATGGCCTTAGCTATGAAACCTCTTCACATTAGTATTAGCTACACGCGCGAATTCAGTAGCTGATTTTTCGAATTATCTTGTCTACCTGTCCAGCCAGACGGTCTCGAACCGCTTCCAGCCTCCATTTACCCTTGTCGGTATGGACAATCCCTTTACATAGTTCCATCCCATCGGGATTCCTGTCGCCGTTCCAACCATCCAGGTTGGCGGGTCTTCATCGAGCATGGTCACAACTTGGTCTGCGAGTTCCTGCCTCTTGGCTTGGTCGAGCTCCACCATCAACTGGTCCAGAATGGGATCCAACTCAGGATTGCAGTAGTTCATAAAGTTCCTGGCCCCGTCGCAAGTGACATAGGGCACCCACATCGTGGTAGGGTCTGTCGTCGGGTTGCCCCAGCCGCTCGGCCCGATGAACAGGTCCCAGTCGCCCGAGGCCAACGTGTCACCTTCGAGCGCCCTTTCAATGACATTGAAGTCTTTCGCGGTGATGTTCAAAGTTTCCTTCAATTGCGCGAGGAATGCCGGGCCGACCACTTCTGTGTAAGGCGCTGGGTTGCTGACGATGATATTCTGTATTTCAAATCCGTCAGGATAGCCCGCTTCGGCCAATAGCGCCTGGGCGGCAGCGACATCTTCCGTATTGTCTCTCTTGTATCCGGGCAACTGCGACCATCTCTCCTCGGGCCAGGCGTATGGGCTTGTCGGCGCCTGCCAGTGGCTGACCGGGAAGGGAATCACGACCGAGGTGATTACCTCGCTCATCTCCCATTTGTCCACTGCAAGGTGTATCGCCTTTCTCACGCGAGTATCGTCAAACGGCGGCGATTCATTGTTGATGAACACCGTCCAGATAGCCGTGCTTGAGGGCAGCCCGACCTGGAACTTGTTGGGTTGCCTGGCAGCCTCCTGCCAGGTCTCCACGCTTCCGTTCCACGCGAAGTCGGTCTGCCCGGTAAGCACCGCAGTACCCCTGTCCGGCCATGCCGGTATGTGGAACTGCTTCACGCCGTCAACGTACGGTAGTTCGGGGTCCCAGTAATTCGGGTTCGCTTCGAGCTCCCAGGTCTCGCCGGGCTGCCTTTCCTTCACCGTAAACGGCCCCGTGCCGACGGAGAGCTCACGGCGCAGATCTCCTCCTTCAGCGTCTATGACATGCTTCGGGTAGATTACTGCAGGCCCAAACAGCGGGTCCGCCGCTATCAGCTCCAAGAACCACGGCGTCGCTCGTTTCAGCTTGATCTGAACTTCATATGCGTCCGTGGCCTCAACGCTTTCAATCGGCTCGAAGAGGTCAGTCATCTGGCCTGTAATCACGCCCTCCGGCGGGTTGAAGATTCGATCAAAAGTCGCTTCCACATCCGCCGAAGTGAAGTCCATGCCGTCGTGCCACTTCACACCTTCCCGTAGAGGGAATGTCCAGGTGAGTCCGTCGGGAGAAATGTCCCACGATTCGGCGAGGTCGGGGATTATGGTGCGTTCGCCGTCAGCGGCGTTCCAGTAAACGAGATTGTTGTACATCATCGTCATGCCACCGTAGGCTATGGCGCCCTGGTGAAGATCGAAATGCTGTACCGCGATCGGCCAGCCCGTTCTGACGATTCCGCCCCGCTTGGGCTCTGCCTCCGACGGGCGATTGAAGATGCCGACCTTGCTTTCTTCAAGCTCTTCCGCTGCTGCGGCGACCGGCTGTAGGACGACCTGCTGCACCGGAATCTGCGTTGGGATGGCAGCCACCGCCGCAGACACGATCTGCTGCACTTCCGTAGCCGAAACTCCGGCAGACTGCTGGGCAGCAGCGTCGTTCACTGCCTTAGTGATAAGGCCCTCGACATCCTCTTTCGACACGCCGGGTTGCGCCGAAGCAGCGACAGCTTGCTCCACCATAGCCGCGATGTCCTCAGCACTCGCCCCCTCCGGAGCGGCGGCAGAAACCGCAGCCTCCACCATGCTCTGTATTTCCTGGGCGGACACAGGCGCCGGGCCTGCCTCCTGCTCAGGAACGGCCTGTTGCACGGCGTCCTGCACGAGCTTGCTGAGCGCATCGGCATCGATTGCCGGCTGTGCTGGTGCCGGCGCGGGGGCCGGAGCGGCAGGCTCGCTGCCACAAGCGATTAATACCATAGCGAACGCGGCGATTACAAATACCAACAACGACGCTTTGACACTAAACAATCGGCAAATCATGCTCACCTCTCAAGCGCGAACTAAGTAGAATCTGACGGTAGGCTTCTTGGGAGTTGATAGCGGTGGGTTGTTAAGGATGGCAGGATTAAACCACTAAATACTCATTATGTCAACGGCGAATGACTGGCCCGGCAAATGCGCTGCTCCACAATGAAAACAGGGCTGCGCCCATTGAAGCACAACCCTGTTCTCATAACTTCTGTGCCTTACCGGCACCGCGACACGATCACCCCAGCAACACCTCGCTCAGCCTGTGTATCACAATCTCCAGCTCGTCGTCGTCCAGATTGAACGGGTCAACGGCTAGCTCGTCCGGGTCGAAGATGTCGTGCAGGTAGATGGGCGGATCGCCGGCGACCATTGCGGCATAGATTTCGTTGCGTCCCGGTCCCCGCCACTCGCGCCCAAAGCGCATTACGGCGTGCGGGATCAGGTAGTTATGCTCGTCGTGCTCCAGCGATACGCGCAAGCCCGGCACTTCGGACAGCGCGTCCACGACCTGCTGCGTCATGCCTTTGTACCGCGCCATCTCCGCGTCTTCGTCTTCGTCCACGAATATCTGAATCGCACGCAGCAGCCCGACAATCTCTTCCTTGGCAACCTTCATCCCGCGTCCGATGAATTGGTGCGGCGCGGCGTTGGCGAATGCCGCGTCTATCAGGTCTTCGCGTCCGCAAAGTATGCCTGTCCCCTGCGGCCCGCGCACGCCCTTGCCGCCGCTGTATATCACCATGTCCGCGCCTTCTGCGCTGAAGCGGCGCAGATTGGCGCGCGGTGGCAGCATCGAGGCGGCGTCCACGATGACGGGTACGCCGTGCCGGTGCGCTATCTCGCACACTTCGGGGAACGGTATGGCGCGGCGCGTGATGAACGGCGAGAACAGGTATGCGACCGCCGCCGTATTCTCGGTGAACGCCGCCTCCAGCTGCCAGGGCTGGCATCGTCTGCCGTCGCCGATTTCCACGAACTTCGCGCCGACCGATGTGTAGCACTGGTCGTAGGGAAAGCGGTGGCTCTTGTGGATGATTATCTCGTTCTTCATGCCGCTCGAATCGGGCAGCCGGTCCATCTTGGCGGGGTCGGATCCGGCGATGACGGCTGCGGCTTGCAGCACGAGACCGCCCGCTGCGCCGCTCGACACGAAGCCCGCCTCCGCGCCCGTGGCGTCCGCGATGATACGGCTCGCCGCGCGGTTCAAGTCATCCAAGCTGACCATCATATTCGACGCCTTGTTCATCGCGTCCAAAATCTCGGTGCGCGTCTTGCTGCCGCCGTACGCAGTCGTGCTGCCCGACGCCGAGATGACGCGCTTCACGCCAAGCGCGCCGTAGATGCCTTCAGGATCGCCACTCCATGCCATGTCTCACCTCCGATTGGGTGTATGCATCCAAACTTTCGTCCTTCGATGGGGAAGGGAGTTCAATTATCTATCAACCATCCATCTAAAGGAAGATTATATCACCTAGCAGCGGACTTGGATGAACGGGGGTATTGGCGCCGATAGTGGGAATGTTTCTGCGTCAATCTTCTGCAGAGCGGGCGCGTTCAACGCCGCCTACTCCGCTTGTACAGGATGCCTGACTTACGATATGCAATACTATGCATTTAAGTAAATGTATATTCATAAATAGCAGACATATAGATTGACAAGAATGTTAAGATGAATGATAGTATTAGTGCGCTCCGCGTGCTTATATGCGTGTATCGCTTGAACCGCCGACAATCTGTGCGGCGTGTCCGGTGAGCCTGCAAGCATTCTTGTGGGCACGCCTCAGTAATCATAGTAGTCCCAATGACAATACTCTCAATGCTTTGAAAGGAGTTGCAGTGGCTGGTGATATGGGTTCAACTGACCGATCCGCCCGTTTGGGCGGTGCCTTTCTGCTGTTGACCGCGTTGGTCACGGCGGTCATGGTATATGCCCGCGTCGCTTCCGACGCTGACCAGCAGACGCTTGCGGAGTCGCTGTTGGCTATATCCGAGAATCGGGAGATGTACGGATTGTTCGGCGTGAGCCGACTGCTATCAGGCGTAACCTTGATTCTAGGAGGCTGGTTCTTGCTTCGGACATGGATCATCCGCGACCGCTGGGCGACGTCCTGGGTCCCATACCTGTTCGTTGGCTCAGGCGCCTGCACTGCGGTATCGGGCGCATGCGCGCTCCTCATCGTTATCCAAGCTGACGCCGCAGGCACCGGCAGCGTTGCGGGAATTGCTGCGGCGGACAACCTGCGCTGGATAATTGGTAAAGTCGGCTTCAGCGCCGCCGGATTAGCTCTGATGATAGCCGCGCGCTTCCAGTGGGGGGTGGGCGGAACGCTCCGAAAGATTGCGCCAGGGTCGGCGCTCTTGGGCTTTGCCATGCAATTTATCTGGCTGGACTCGGCAACAGTGGCGCATCCCATCATCGGCAGTCTGTTCTTCATCTGGCTTTTGGCGATAGGCGCGATGCTTGCTACCGGGCAAGTGGAAAAGCATTTCGTCAAGAGATACGGTGCAGGAATGCCTGCCTCCGGCGCATCCGAACGGCAATAGCGCGCAATGCCGCGCGGCAAGCTGCCTGCGCGTATCCGCTGGGTATCGGCGCTCATCGCTCCGCCTTCACCCAAAGCCTTGTTCCGTCCGAAATCAGCTCCATCGTCCCCTGCTCTACTGTCAGGTATAAGCCGTCTTCTCCCACGAACTCGCGCAGGCGCTCCACTACGCTCGCGTCCGGGTGCCCGAAGCGATTGTCCGCGCCCACAGAGACGACTGCGACAGCAGGGCTGACCGCGCTCAAAAACTCTGGCGTGCTGCTGCTGTCGCTGCCGTGATGCGGCACTTTCAGCGCGTCGCTGTCCAATGCTGCGCCGCTTGCCAACAGCGCGCGCTCCGCCTCTGCGAATATGTCGCCGGTTAGCAGCACGCTCACATCGCCATGCACCAGCCGCAACGCCACCGATGCGTTGTCCGCGTCCGATGTGGTGCCGTGCAGAAGTTCGTCCATGGGCCATATCACTTCTAGGCGTGTATTCTCATCCAGCGCGATGACCTGTCCGGCGCGCGCTTGCACCACCGTCGCGCCCTGCGATTGTTCGTCTGAGACGGCACGCGACCACGCCTCATACGCCGCGCTTTCGTATTCGATGCGCCGTTCCAAAATCGCGCCGACATCGTATCGTTCGAGCGCAAGCGTCAAGCCGCCGATGTGGTCGGTGTGCGGATGCGTCGCGACTACCATATCCAAATGCTTGTCATTGAATCGCATGCGCTCGCCTAGCAGCCGTGCCAGCACCAGCCCGTCCGTGCCGCCGTCAACCAATACCTGCCTGCCGCGCGGCGTCTCGATGAAGATAGCATCGCCTTGCCCCACATCCAAGAACGCCACGCGCAGCAAATCGTCCCGCGAAAGCGCCTGCGACCACGCCAGCGACGCAACAAACGCGGCAGGCACAAGCAGCCACACAGCGATGTGCGCGAACTTGCGCGCGCTGCCTCCTGCCCTCGGAGATGAGACGCCGGATGATTCGTCCTGGCTCACCGCCTCCTTCGCAGAGCCGTGTTCGCCCGTCGTCCGTGCCGCCGCATCACGATTGCCATTTTCTGACGCCGCCGCGTCGTTTCCGCCGGTCGTTTGCACGCCGTTCATCCGCTGCCATAGCGACCGCGCCTGCCAGGGGAACATCGCAAACACACCATACGCCAGCGCCAACGCGCCGTAGTACACGGCAACCGCCCACGCCGGCACATTGCCAATCTCAACCGAAACGCCCGGCAATCCGGACAGCATCGTCACTACGCCCGACAGGTATGCTCCGGCGCCCCAGGCGAGCCAGCCGAATGACATTGCGAGCGTTGTGCTCGCCAGCCCGGTGATTGCCGCGCCTGCGCTGCTCATAATGAGCAACGGCAGCGCGGGCAGCGTCAGCACGGACGCCGGTATGCCCATCGTGGACACGCGCTCAAAGTGCAGCGCAATGAGCGGCAACGATGCGATTGTCGCCGCGATAGACGCGCCAAGTAAGTCCGTGAGTGCGACGACCGGCGCGCGCAACGGCGATCGCCAGTGCAGCAATCTGCCGGGCAGTCGTGCCGTCAATCGTGCCATCTGTGACCATATCGCCTCGCCGAGCGCGCCGGAGAATGCTGCGATACCCGCTATCGCCGCGAAGCTGAGCTGGAAGGATATGCTGTACAGCACGCTTGGCGACACGGCGACCATCAGCGCGGCTGCAAAGCCTATCGGCGCGAGCGCCCCGCGCTGTCTGCCGAACGCCAGCGCCGCCAGATACACGCTGCCCATAATGCACGCCCTAGTCGCGGATGGCGACATCCCCGCGAGCAATCCGTACAGCCATATAACCAGCAGCGGCGCGATGAGGTGCAGATGCCACTTCTTGCCGAATATCGCCGCGCCTGCGGATAGGCTGACACTGAGCAATATGCCGACATGCATCCCTGATATTGCCAGCAGGTGCGCCGAGCCGCTGCGCCGGAAAGCTTCCGTCAGGTCGGACGGCATGCTGCGCCGCAGTCCAAGCAGCGTAGCCTGGCTCAACGCCGCCTGAGGCTCCGGCACCACCGCCGCGATGGACTGCGCGAGCCGTCGCCGCACATCGTACAGCGAGCGGTAGAACGCGCTGCCCTCGCCTGTGCCAATGATCGTTACGCTGCGAGCGTCCATCACCTCCGATATGCCCTGCCGCGCCAGATATGCCGCGTAGTCGAAATCGTCCAGCTGCGGCGGCTCGCTGATACGCCCGCGCAGGAGCAGGCGATCACCGTATCGGAAGTAAGGCGCATTCCGCTGCTTGGCGATTTCCGCATCCGCGCGCGCCGATACTAGCAGCGTGCCGATCGCGTCCGTCCAATTTGCGGAGTTCACCGAATTCGCGCCATTCCCACCGTCCGCGCCATCCGCATGTACACGCTCCACGCGCAGCCGGAATCGCGAGAAATCGCCATACCCATCCACATCGCTGACGACAATACCTTCAACCTGCTGAACACGCGGTCCGGCGTATGCGGTCAAAGGCGCATCATCGCCCACAGCCACGCGCGCCCCGCCAAGCGCAAACGCGAGCACCATCACCGCAGGCAGCACCGACACGCGCAGCCGTGCAAGCAACACTGCGCCAACTATCCCCGCCGCCGCGAACAACGCCAGCGCCTCCGGCGGCGCGCCAACCAGCGTACCACCCACAAACGCAATCGCCGCACAAAGAAGTTTCATCAAGCCCTAAACTAACATGGATATACAGGATGCCTATCCATCATCTTATCCTGTATATCCATGTCGAGACGATTTCACAAATGCAGATTCGCCTAGCCAGCATATTCGTCATTCCTGCGAAAGCAGGAATCCACACCTTTGAACGCTGGATTCCCGTCTTCGCGGGAATGACGGTTAGAGATTGACTTCGGGACTTATGCAAATTCAGGGATTTGTGAAATCGTCTCATCCATGTCAGTTCCCGATTGACCGATATTTCGCGCTTGGCTATCATGGATGTATGAGGACCTCACGCATCGCGCTCGCAGCTGCACTGGCACTGACTCTCGCCATCTCCGCGCTGGCGTGTGGTCAGAGCGCGGCCGACGATTCGCCGCCGGATCTTTCCACATTCTCCGGCGAGCCGGTGCAGGCAGCCACGCCTGTGTCGGAAATGCCGCAATCCGCCGCCGCGCAGAACGGCTATATTACGAATCCCAGCGCGCCTGCCGCCAATGCCGGAGATCTGAACGCACTGCACCTGCCGTCCGGCATACCGAACACCTCGTTCATCGCGCAATCCATATCGCCTGCGCCGCCCCCCGTAGGCGCGCTCACGGCATTACCATCGATAGCGTCGCTCGTGGACGAAATCGAACCTGCTGTCGTGTCCATATCCGTCGAGTCTGTCAGCCGTGGGATGTTCTTCGACTTCACCGACGAAGGCGCAGGCACGGGCGCCGTCATTCGCCCGGACGGCTACATCGTAACGAACTTCCATGTGATACAAGGCGCGAACGACATTCAAGTTACGCTCGCCAACGGCAACACATACGACGCGGATGTGGTCGGTTACGACATAATCACCGACCTCGCGGTGCTGAAGATTGACGACAACAACCTCGCCACCATAAAGATGGGCGACTCCGACGCGCTCGATGTGGGGGATTGGGTGGTCGCGCTCGGCAACGCACTCGCGCTCAAGGGCGGTCCGACGGTTACGCTCGGCATCGTCAGCGCGCGCGGTCGCACGCTCAGCACGGAGCGCGGCGACCTGTACGACCTAATTCAGACGGACGCCGCCATCAACGACGGCAACAGCGGCGGTCCGCTCATCAACTTGCAGGGCGAAGTCATCGGCATCAACACGGCGATAATCAGGCGCGCGCAGGGCATCGGCTTCGCAATAAGCTCGACAGCCGCGCAGCCCATCATCAACAGCCTAATCGAGCATGGTCGCGTGGTCAGGCCGCTTATCGGACTTACAGGCGCGGATGTAACGCCGGCGCGCGCGAATCAGCTTGGGCTCAACGTGGACGAAGGCATAATCGTAACGCGAATGACGCTCGACGGACCGGCATACGAAGCGGGTATCCGCGTGGGCGATGTGATAACCAAACTCAACGACATCCCCACGCCCGACATGGCAGCATTCCTAACCCTTCTCTGGACATTCGACATAGGCCAGGAAGTCCAAGTCGAATACATCCACGAAAACGAAACCCAAGTAACAGGCGTAACGCTGATAGAACGGCCGTCGCTTTAGAGTTCCCAGACTATAACGGGACTTGCCGCAATTCAGAACCTAGATTCGAGCAGCCTTTCGGCTCTGGAAACCGCTTGGGGCGACACACGGGGAGACTGACTTATGATTGTCAAGGCGTCCTTAGCTCGTCCTGCGTTGATGATGCCGCGAGCATGGCTTGTGCGGCTCTTGCACGATTTATCCGTATAGCATCTATCTCGCTTGAGAATGGCTGCGGCGTCGATGGATGAGTCAGCAAATTCGCGGTAATATGTAACGAAGACCTCTTTGCCTACGGATTGCAGGTTTCTTTTCAGTTGTTCGTCATTCATTGTCGAGTTCTTTTGCCTTTCTCATCTAATGCGTACACAACCCATAAATGTATCTCTGTCAGCGTCTTCTTCTATCCAAAACCAAACGGAATCATTGTGTCCTAGGTTCCATCTGGCATCAACGGCACACCCAAGAATGATCGTGGCATTCGATTCGGCCTCTCTCAAAAATCGAATGCGGCTATCTAATGCTGTACATTTTGAGAATCGTTGATTCTTCCCTTTGCTTGCTGCGCTTTTTATGTAAGCATCTTGTTCCTTTTGGCGTTAGAAAATTGCGTAAGTGTGGGACCCTCTGTTATATTCTGCCAGCCCCCGTAACTCATATGGATAGAGTAGCGCCCTAACGCAGCGTGTGTCGGGGGTTCTATTGACAGATCAATGCGCTGTGGTAGCATAAATATGCGTTAGGGCGTTAGTAAGTCCGTTTGGGCTAGACTACACGCAAAGGGCTGTTCTGAGGAATCGGAGCAGCCTTTCTTTTTACCCCATTTCTTTTCACTCCACTTCGCCCGCAACCACTGCCACCATGCCCAGCGAGAGGCTGCGCCGCTGCACGTTGCGCAATCCGGCGCTCGCCATCGTCTCCGCCAATTGCCGCGCGCTCAGAAACTCGCCTACGGATTCGGGCAGGTACGAGTACGCCTCGCTGTCGCCTGCCAGCGCCGCGCCCAATATCGGCGCGACCTTGCGGAAGCACCACGGCAGCGCGCGACTTCGCAAGCCCTTGCCTTCCATACGCACGATTTCCAGCACTACCACGCGGCCGCCGGGCTGCACCACCCGCGCCATCTCGCATATCGCGCGCGGAACATCGATGAAGTTACGCACGCCGAAGCCCACCGTTACGCACACGAAGCAGTCGTCCGCGAACGGCAGAGCGTGAGCGTCGCCGACAGTGAAGGTCGTGTCCGCGTCCAGCCCTTGCCGCCGCGCCTTCACCTTAGCGAGCGCGAGCATCTCCGGCGTGAAGTCCAGCCCGACTACATGCTCGATGCTCGGTTTTCGCGCCAAGTCAAACGCGAAATCGCCCGTGCCGCAAGCCACATCGAGCGCCATACCATCCAGCCCTGAGCCGCACGCGATATTCGCCGCAAGCCGTCGCCAAGCGTAATGCATCCCGCCCGTCATCACGGTGTTCAGCAGATCGTACCGCCGCGATATTCTCCCGAACATTCGGCTCACATATCTCGACCGCTCCTCGCCGCGCAGCCTAGCCACTAGCCGCGCTCCTCATCCGCCGCCACGTCCGCTGACCCACTCAAAGAGATGCTTGTTGATACCGGCAGACTTGCCTGCGATGCACGGACTTCTTGCGATTCATCGCCTTCGCCCACTACGCCGCCTTCGCGCAGCGCCTTGATTGCGAGCGGCAGTTCGGGCAGCAGGTCACTCGCAACCATGCCTGTGTCGCCCAGCCGGTCGCGCACTCTTTCGCCGGCAAGTCCGTGCAGATACACGCCCAGAACCGCCGCATCTTCCGACGATACGCCCTGCGACATCAACCCCGCGATGCTGCCCGCAAGCACATCGCCCGTTCCCGCGGTGGCGAGTCCTGCGTTGGCGAACGGCGACAGCATAGCGGTTCCGTCCGGGAACGCTGCGACCGTGTGTGCGCCCTTCAGCACGACAATTTTGTTCCACAGCGTGGCAGATTCCACGGCGATGCCGATGCGGTCCGATTGTACCTGCGCTGTGCCGGTGCCCGTCAGTCGTGCCATCTCGCCCGGATGCGGCGTCAATATCGCCCGCTGCGGGAAGCGCTCCCACCATCGCGGCATTCTCGCCAGCGTATTCAACCCGTCGGCGTCGATGACCATAGGCGGCAGCGCGTCGGCGGTGATTCCCATAGCATCCATGAATTGCCGAGTATATTCAGTCTCGTAGGGAGACAGCACGGCAGCGATGAATCGCTGCATATTCGCCGCCTGTCCCAAACCGCATCCCAATAGCATGCTGCTGTATCCGGGCAACTCCGAGACCACCGCCGCCGCTGCAAACGGCGACACCACGCCCGGTGACGATTCGGCAAGCGGCAAGTATGTCGGTTCGATAGCCCTGCCCGCCACCGAAGTCTGTATGGACGCGGGCAGGGCGATGGTAACCAACCCGCTGCCCGTGCGTGTCGCCGCGCTGCCCGCGAGGTACGCCGCGCCGATGTAATTCTGCGACCCTGCGACGACCATCGTCTTGCCGAAGCTGCCCTTGTGCGCGTCTGTCGGGCGTGATGGCAGCAGCGGGCGCATATTATCGGCGGTCATCAGCGACAGCGGCACATCGTAGTCCAAGCCGGCGGGCAGCCCGATTTCCACCACATCGAGCGTGCCGACCAGAGCTGCCGCGTCGTAGGCGTAATGCCCGACTTTCGGGTATCCCATCGCCAGCGTGATGTCCACGGCGGGGCATGCGGGATCGCCGCCGCCGCTGTCCGCGTCCATGCCGCTCGGCACATCTATCGCGATGGTCGTCATATCAGGACGGCGCGCTTTGACTTCGGCAAGCAGCAGCAGAATGTCGCGCACCGTGCCTTCGAGCGGCCGGATGCGTCCGATTCCCAGTACCGCGTCCACGACCACATGCGCCGTGTCCAGCAGCAGCCGCAATTGCGCCAAGCCGTCGCCATCGGACGCCGCAATCACAGGAAACCCAAGCGAGTTCACGATGTCCAACTTAGGATCAGGCGCGCGCCTATCGCGGCAGATATACACGCAGACCTTCGCGCCCCATCGGTGCAAATGCCGCGCCACCACAAGCCCGTCGCCGCCATTGTTGCCAGGACCAACCAGCACAACAATCGGCACGCCGACCAAAGGCGCCCGCAACCGCCGAACAGTCCGCGCCGACTCCAGCCCGGCGCGCTCCATAAGCGAGTCCTTGCTAACGCCGGCAGCTTCCGATCGGTCTTCGATGCGCCGCATCTCATCGGCGGTTACGATTTTCATCTACCCCACCAGCGACTTCAGCAACGCCCGCGTCCTCGCAGTTGAAGCATCGGCATCGTCCCCCACCGGGAATACATTGGCGATGAACTCGGTCGCGCCGGCGTCGGCGAATGCCCGTATCTGCCGCTCGACTTCGGCTTCGTCGCCAATGACGGCGACGCCGGACGGTCCTTCCTCGCCGCCGACGTCTAGGATGCGGCGGTAGTTCGTCAGTGTGCCGTATCGCTCGAATATCTCCGCCGCTTTCGCCCTTCCCGCCATTTCGTCATCGGTGACGGCGACGGGCAAGCCCACGCAAATTCGCGCGTCCGATTTGCCGGCTTGGGCCGCCGCCGCATTGACGCGCGGCACGACATGGGATTGTATCGCGCTCAGGCCTGCCATCCATGTCACCGTGCCGTCCGCCACGCCGCCCGCAAGACGCAGCATTCGCGGCGCGAGGGCGGCTACCATCACCGACACGGGCAGCCTGTCCGGGATTTCGAGCGCGGCATGCACATTGTAGAAATCGCCGTCGAAGTCAACCTCGCCCTCGTCGATGAGAGGTCGCAGCACGGCGAGATACTCTTCGACGCGCTGCGCGGGGCGGGCGAAGGACAGCCCTAGTTGGTCTTCGATTGCGGGCTTGTGCGAGGGGCCTATGCCGAGGGTCAGGCGTCCTTTTGCGGCTATCTGGGTGGTGATAGCCTGCTGCGCGAGCATCATCGGGTGCAGCGCGAAGAGCGGGACGACGCCCGTTCCCAGCGCGATGCGTTTCGTCTGCGCGCCCACGAAGGCGAGCGCGGTGAGGGTGTCGCTGCCGCGCCGATGTATATGCGGCATCCAGAAGCTGTCGAAACCGTCGGCCTCCGCCTGCACGCCCTGCGCCACGACATTTTCCAGCCTGACATCGTCCGTCTCCGCCGCTCCGAAAAACAGTCCAATTTTCATGTATTTTCTCTCCAATCCATTTTAATCCAATCTATCATGTATATCCTGTAAACTTTCCCCGTCTCAGCGGCGCGGCACGAGGTTGCCGCGCTTACTGTCGCCGACGACGGATGCCACCGCGAACTCACGGGAGTGCGACAGGGACAAGGCGATGTCCGTCAGTCCTATACGCTCTGCGCGCGCCTTCGCCGTACCATGCAATTTTATGTGCGGCGCTTGCCCGCGACCGCGCACTACCTCGATGTCTCGCCAATGGACGCCGCGCACGCCCGTGCCCAGTAGCTTCATCACCGCTTCCTTCGCGGCGAACCGGCTCGCCAACTGCGGCGCTCGCCCACGGCAATACGCCGTCTCCGTGTCCGTGTATATCCGCCGCAAAAAGCGGTCGCCGTACTGTGCGTACACGCGTTTCACGCGCACTATTTCAATTATGTCAACGCCTGTAACGAGCATAGTAGGTATCAGGTATCAGGTATCAGCGGTCAGGTGTCAGGTTCTTGCCTGATGTATATCGTATATCCTGACCATCCTGTCTATCGATGTGAGTTTTCTATGACCGATGGTATCAGCGCTTCCCAGCCGATTGCCATAATGTGCGCGCCCTGACACATCGGGCGAATGTCGCGGATGATTTCCGCCGTGATGTCGGCGCTCTCAATGCGGCGCGCATTTGCGGACTCGGCGGCGCTGTCCATCCTGTCGATGATGGCGTCCGGCACGCTTATCCCCGGCACATTCGCGTTGAAGTTCCGCGCCATATTGCCCGACTTCAGCATAATGCAGCCCGCGATAATCGGTACGCCGTAGCCTTCTACTCGCCGCATGAACCGATCAAAATCGCCCGCGTCATACACCGCTTGCGTCTGAAAGAACGCCGCGCCTGCCGAAATCTTCTCTTGCATACGCCCGATTTCGCGGTCGAGGTCGTCCGCGCCCGGGTTCACCACCGCGCCAACGAACAGGTCCGGCGAGCCGCGCAGGTCCGCTCCGGACATATCCCTGCCGTCGCGCAGCTCCGCGAGCGTTCGCAGCAGGGCAGTGGAGTCTATGTCGAACACAGGCTTGGCGTCCGGATGGTCGCCGCCGCCCGGATGGTCGCCGGTCATCGTAACGATATTGCTCACGCCAAGAGCCGCCGCCGCGAGCGTGTCCGCCTGCAGCGCGATGCGATTGCGGTCGCGGCAGGTCATCTGCAATATCGGCTCAAGCCCTCTGTCAAGCAGCAGTCGAGCCGCCGCGATAGGCGACATGCTCATCCGCGCCGTGTGCGAATCCGTCAGGTTGAACGCGTCCACTGCGCCGCGCAGCGACTCCGCGCGCTCCAGCATTGGCGCGACATTCGTCCCCTTCGGCGGGTTCAACTCCGTCGTAATTGCGAACCGCCCCGATTGCAGCAATTCTGCCAGCGAATTAGCCATGTCAAAATCCCATCCTGTTTATTCCGTTTAGGCTCTGTGGACATTTTTGATTTTCAGCCCGTCATTCCTGCATTTTTCATTCGTCATTCCTGCTGAAGCAGGAATCCAGTGGTTTGCAGGTAGCATTATTGGCACGAATTCGGCTCCATCTTACGGCTCTGGATTCCCGTTTTCACGGAAATGATGCAAATGTCCACACAACCTAGCCTGTGCATCCATGTAAGTCAGCGCGATGTAAGATACGGAAGTTTAGGTTAACATGTGGGTATTCCGCATGAAAGGGCAGGACACACATGAATGATTCGCAGGCGGTGAAGGGCGCGCTCGCGGGCGTGCGCATTCTGGACTTCTCACGGATTTGGGCGGGACCGCACGCCACCAAGCTGCTCGCGGACATGGGCGCGGAGGTCATCAAGGTCGAGGCGATTCGCGCATGGGACCCGCACCGCATGATTGTCGGCTCGGGCAATCTGCCGGACGGCGAGCGCGGCGATGACCCGTGGAATCGCAGCGGCTGGTTCAACACGCTGCACATGAGCAAATACGGCATCACCGCCGAGATGCGCCACCCGAAGGGCAAGGCGATCATCGAGGAGCTGGTGAGCATCAGCGATGTGGTCATCGAAAACTTCCGCGCGGGGCTGATGGAACGGCGCGGGCTTGGCTACGAAGTGATGCGCACGATTCGTCCGGACATCATCATGGTGTCTATGCCCGCGTTCGGCAGCGTGGGTCCCTGGAAGGACTTCATACAGTACGGCATCGGGCAAGAGCAGCTCGGCGGCATCGCGTCCATGAACGGCTATCGCGGCGAAGATGCGCCCGTGAAGTCCGGCGTGAACTTCGGCGACCCGATAAGCGGCGCGCATGCGGCAGGCGCGGTGCTGTCCGCGCTGTGGCGGCGGCGGCGCACCGGCGAAGGCTGCTTCATAGATGTGTCGCAGTTGGAATCAGCGATAATGACCATCGGCGAGCATCTGCTCGGCTACCAAATGACCGGGCGGCGCGCGGAAAATCGCGGCAACCGCCATCCCGTTTACGCACCGCACGGCGCATACCCCTGCGACGGCGAGGACGCATGGGTAACCGTCGCGATAGCGGATGACGCTGAATGGGCGAGATTGTGCGCCGCGATGGGCAAACCGCAGTTGGCGGAGCATCCGGATTACGCCGATGTGCTGTCACGCCGACGCAACCACGACGCTCTTGACGCGCTGCTATCCGAGTGGACGCGCGACAAGTCTGCCACCGATGCGACGCGAATATTGCAGGACGCCGGCGTATCTGCCGCTCCCGTTATGACGGGCGAGATGATATTCAACGACCCGCACTATCAGGAGCGTGAACTGCTGGAGTTCGTGGAACATCCTTCGTGCGGGCCATACTTCATGCCCGGCGCGGCGTGGAAGATGTCCACCACGCCGCCCGGCGTCCGTTGGCACGCCCCACGCCTAGGCGAACACAACGCCCAAATCTTCGGCGACCTGCTTGGCATGCAGCCGAACGCGATTGCCGAATTGGAAGCGGAGGGTGTAAGCGGTACAATACCAAACATCGATGCACAGGATCGGTAGGATAGCGAATTATGAACGAAAGTGACCATCCCGCTCTATAACACTCCTCGTGAGGATCAGCACGCCTAATCCAATGAAAGTGAAGAAGAAACTAATAGGCACCCATATCCAGACTCGCCTGCCCTTGTGCCGAGCGATGAAGATAGCCGTAATACCTGTCCCCAGCATGAAGAAAAACCTCGTGATGAAGTCCTCAAACGGAAGTAATCTTCCCGCAAAAAAAATACTCAACTCTCCCAAGAAAATCATCACACCGACTATCGCGCCTAGAAGAAACCCGTGGGAACGCACACTCAATAGAAATTTCCTTACTTGCGATATAATTACTGTCGTTCATAATTCCCGTAGGAAATGAGATGGCGAGTCAGGACGGAAGACGCTCGATCAAAATACAATTGGCTTGAAGTCGTCTCCAGACATAGGTTCGTGCCTATTCCAGCAGCCGTTCATTTCGATAAGGACTCGATTGTTAATGGGCGCGCCCTGTGGATTAACTCGTACAACGTGCGCCTCATATTTCGTTGGCGATTCTGCCATTGCCGAAGCTAGGTCATGTACGAGATAACGTGGCGCCCATCCAATCATATGATAGTTCTCAGTCTGAATCTGCACTGCTAGCCCAGTTGCGGGATTAGTTAATTCAAGTGTTACGTACAAATTCTCATCCTGCTTGAGGCTTCCTATCCTATTTTGCGCCGCCGAATTGATATAGCGCCATCCGTGCAAAAAGAATCGGCAAGTGAAGCTGCCATCAGGTGCCTTGTCTATCTTAGGAAAAATCTCGTACGAGTCTGTCACACGACGCCCCCCGCTGACGGATAGAATCTGGATGGGATCAGCGGTAACGGGTAAGTCTAGACTACGTACATAGTCTATGAAGTCTGGTCTCTTCGATGACATTACCCTGTTCTTGAATATAGGAAATAAGTCCGATGACCGGTATTTCTCGCACAGATTCGGAAATTCCAGTAAGGGTGCAAATCCCACCTCCTCGATGGCTCTCTTAGCACCTCTAATGTAGCCAAAGCAATAATCAGAAGAGTCAACATCTATGTCCAGTCGGCCCACTGGAAACCAACCCTTCTCTCTTCTGTCTTGCCAAGCTAGGTACAGTGTCTTCGTGCTCATTGAATTGCCTTTCGCAACTGACAGAGGCTGTAGCACATCATCTCGATCGCAAATTTACGTTCTGCGAGACTCATCCAATCGTCTGGCACACGTTCAACGATCTCATGGAGGGAGTCTTCGTCTAAATTTTCCAGACGTTGCACCTCCACTTCAAAGAGAGATGGGAATACTGAAAGGGCCCTCATTGCCAACGCTAAGGGACTTGGAGGCGGGTGTTCGTCTTCTGCCCAGTAAATCTTCCCGCGACCCCTCTTTACGTACGCCCTCACTCTTCTTTCCCTTATCCTATTCACTCGGACTTCGTCGTTCAAATCCCTTCCAAGTGATGACGCATGATCGAATGATGGTGCCAAGAAGTGAACAAACCCTTGGTTATTCGTACGACTTCTCTGCAGACCCCAATTTGTATGGTGTCTATCGACATTGCCAATTATCGCGTCCAACAGAAGATATCCAGCAAATTTCCGCTTGGCCTCTTCTGATTCGCACATGCCCGATATATTTCTTTCCAAGGCCAGAAGAATATTTGCTAGCGTATGATGCCTCTGGCGGAACCTTAGTTTCGTGTCGTATCCTGGAATGATCGCCTGCAGTATCTGATTACCATGAGTTAAAGGAAACTCGATGCTTGTTATGTCTGAAGTTGCATGTACGAAAGATTCGCTGATCACTCCCTTCAGATTTCCGTCGACTGCTAATTCAGTTCTAGGATGCGATATACCCATCAGTTCCGCAACTTCCGCAGCTATCTTTTCCGACCAATAGTCCCTAGGGATTCTTGTATTGTACTTGAACATCCATAGGGAATTATATGTAGGTGAGCGAAACCAAAATTTAGGCTTGTCCCCCAATGGGTCAACATCCAATTTAGGTTCTAAACTCACATGGAAGATTGGATAGCTGTCAGGCATGGAATGCCTACCCCACGCGCTCGAATATCGTCGCGACACCCTGCCCTCCGCCTACGCACATCGTCACTAAGCCGAGTTCCTGATCGCGCAAGCCGATTTCTTCCATCAGCTTGACGGTCATTATCGCGCCTGTCGCGCCGACCGGGTGCCCTAGGCTAATGCCGCTGCCGTTTACATTCGTCTTGTCAATGTCCATGTCGAGCTCGCGCATGCAGTAGAGTGCCTGCGCCGCGAACGCCTCGTTCAGTTCGATGAGGTCGATGTCTTCGATGTTCATGCCGGACTTGTCCAGCGCCTTGCGGACGGCTGGCACCGGTCCCGTACCCATAATCGCCGGTTCTACGCCCGCGACGCCGCGCGTGTGCCAGCGCAGCTTGGGTTTTATGCCGAGTTCCGCAGCCTTCGCCGCCGACATGATGACCACCGCAGCCGCGCCGTCGTTGATGCTGCTCGCATTGCCCGCCGTAACGCTACCGTCCCGCTTGAACACCGGGCGCAGCGTGGACAGCCGCTCTAGCGTGGTGTCGCCGCGCGGTCCTTCGTCCTGCGACACGACGACGGGGTCGCCCCTGCGCTGCGGCACGCTGACATCGATAAGCTGCTCTTTGAACCGCCCGCCTTCGATTGCGGCGACGGCGCGCTGGTGGCTCATCAGTGCCAGTTCGTCCTGCGCCTCGCGGCTGACCTCGAAGCGTTCCGCGACATTCTCCGCCGTAACGCCCATGTGGTAGCGGTTAACCGGGCAGCCTAGCCCTTCCGTCAGACCGTCGCGCATCGTGGCGTCGCCCATCCGCAAGCCGTCGAATCGCGCCTCATAGCCGAGCAGGAACGGCGACTGGCTCATGTTCTCCGTGCCGCCCGCGATTGCGATGTCCACCTCGCCGGTGCGCACGAGCTGCGCCGCCATGTTGATGGCTTCCAGCCCGGACGAGCACTGCCGATTGACCGCGATGGTCGGCGTTTCTTGCGGGATGCCCGACTTCAGCGTAGCTAGCCGTGCGGCGTACCCGGCTTCGGTCGCCTGAAGCGCGTTGCCCAGCACAACTTCCTCGACCTGCTCCGGCTGAATGCCCGCGCGTTCCAGCGCCGCCTTAATAGCCTCCGCGCCGAGATCCGGCGCCGCCACATCCTTAAAAGCGCCGCCAAACCGACCCACCGGCGTCCGCGCTCCACTAACAATTACCGCATCTTGTAGTTCCATGTCATATCTCCTGCTCTTGCGTTGTTTCGTTCAATTCTATCGCGCTTGTCTAATCAAGAAGGCTGGTCAACAAGCATCGTGTCGATAGTTACCGTGAGGATAGATTCCAGCCCCAACTTTTCCGCTGCGTACAGCACTTCAAGGCCGACGATGTCCCCTTGCTCATCGAAGTCGGCAACAACGCCTTCCCCAATATCCCTCGCGTCCACCGGCTGCGAGTCCTTCAACAAGATGTAAAGGGCATCAACTTCGTCATCGTATTGTATCTTCATCCTCATACTCCATTCCTGTGCCCGCGATTAAGTCTGCGTCTTGGCGTAACGGTGACCACGACTATCTGATTTGCTTCTTCGACAAAAGTTACGCGAATCACCCTGTTGTCAGGTAGCACTTTGGTGGCGTTTAAGTGTCTTCTGTCATCCGGTTCAACCAGGTCCGGGGTATCTAATATCAATTCTACTTCATCTCGCGTAATCCTGTACTGCCTCATTCGATTACGGGCATGTCTCTTGAAAAACAGTGGTTTCACTTACCCATCCTTCGACTCCACATACTACCCATCCTGTCAAACCCGGTACATAGCAGTAGGCGCGCCTACTCCGCCGTGCGGCCGCCGTCTATCACCACTTCGCTGCCCGTTACGAACGACGATTCGTCAGACGCCAGATACAGCACGCCATACGCGACTTCTTCGGGCTTGCCATAACGCCTGAGCGGTATGTCCTCCGGTCTGCGCCCGCCTTCGACCGATGTCGATGTCGCAAGCATATCCGTGTCGATGGGTCCCGGATGTACCGAGTTCACGCGGATGTTCTCGCCGGCGTACTGTATCGCCGCCGCTTTGGTGAAAATGCGAACCGCGCCCTTGGATGCGTTGTACGCCGTATTGCGCCGCGCGCCGGTCAAGCCCGCGCCCGACGATATGTTGATGATGGACCCGCCGCCCGCCTGCCGCATCGCCGCGATGACGCTCTTCGTGCCGAGGAAAGTGCCCTTGGCGTTAATATCCATCACCTCGTCCCATATCGCCTCACTCGTTTCCAGCAAGCCTTCCAATCGCAGAATCCCCGCGTTGTTCACCAGCACATCGACCTTGCCGAATCGCTCGACTGCGGCTGCGACGGCGCGTTGCCAGCTCGCCTCGTCCGTAACATCGAGGCTGACGAACATCGCCTCGCCGCCCGCATCGGCAATTTCCGCCGCCACGCTCTCCCCGTCTTCTTCGAGCAGGTCGCCGATGACAACCTTGGCGCCCTCACGCGCGAACATTCTAGCCTCCGCCGCGCCCATCCCGCGCGCGCCGCCGCTGATAATCGCAACCTTGCCTGCCAGTCTCATAGCGTCCTCCCTTTCCGGTAGATGCCGGTATGTGGAATAGGTGCCCGTAGGTGGATATTGAATGACACTATCACCGCCCCGTTGCATCGTCAACGGCGGGATATTCGGGGCGCGGAGGACAGGATGATATAATTCTCCGCGGAGGCATAGCTATGAACACCACAGAGTACACAATATACTTCGCCGGCGAGCTGTTCGACCATAAGCATCTCATCGGCAATTCATTGCTTGCCAATCGCATCGAACGCTTGTCGGGCAGGCGGTATCGCTGCGTATTGCCGCAGGACTTGGAACAGACCGACTCGCGCGCCGTGGACATCCGCAACCAAGATTTACTCGGCGTGGCGACTTGCGATTGCGCGTTGTTCAACTTCGACGGGCCCGATTTGGATTCCGGCACCGTCGTCGAGTTCGTGTACGCCAAGCTGCTCGACATTCCGGCGGTCATACTGCGCACCGATTTTCGCGGCGGCGGCGACCAAGATACGGATGGCGACGCGTGGAATCTGATGGCATCGTTCTACCCCCGCACGCGCAATGTCTCGCTGAACGCTATGGCGTGGTATCAGCAGGCGCGGCGCGAGGCGGACGACCCGATGGCGGCGGCGGCTCTCTACGCCGACCGCATCGCGCGGAAGGCGATAGACGCCCTAGACGCCGCGCGCGCCGCGCCGTCGCTGCTCAACGCCACGCCCGACGACGTGGAGCATCTGTATCGCTGGGCGCTGACATTCCCCGGCGGTGGTCTGGCGGACCGAGCGGCGGGCGAAGAATCCCTGCGCGCTGCCGTCCACCGCATCGTATCCAGCAAAACATCACGAAACCTGCTATGAGTTATCCTTCCCAATACATCCTTATTAAGTGAGTTCCAATGACAGACATCGCTGAACCATACACTATCTACTTTGCAGGACAGCTGTTCGACCACAAGCATCTGGTGGGCAACGCACTGCTCGCCGCGGACATCAACGACTATTCGCAAGGGCGCTACCGCTGCATATTGCCGCAGGACTTGGAGCAGAGAGGCATAGGTCCGATGGGAATCAGGGACCAGGATCTGCGCGCGGTGATAGAGTGCGACCTTTCGCTCTTCAACTTCGACGGCGCGGAAATACCTGTGGGCGCGGTCGCGGAGTACATGTACGCCAAGATGCTGGACATTCCGGCGGTCATACTGCGCACCGACTTCCGTGGCGGCGGCGACCAAGACGCCAAGGGCGACCCGTGGAACCTGATGGTGTCGTTCTACCCGCGCACCCGCATTCTCCATATCGACGGCATGCAGTGGTATCAGGACGCGCTGGCGCAAGGCGGAGACGCAGCCGAAGTATCCGCGCGCTATCACCGGCGCATCGCTGCGGAAGTCGTAACGCTGCTGGATGAAGCCCGCGCAATGACGCCTATCATGGAAGGCGGCAGAGCCGGCGCCGAGCGTGAATACCGCTGGGCGCTGCGAATGGCAGGCGGCAGCCTAACCGCCCTAGCCGCCGACGCAGAATACATCCGCCGCGTAGTGTCCCGCAAAATCGCGCTAGGTTTGCTGCCGGACGAGGGCTAAATTACAGGATGCACGGGGTGGGATGAGGGCGAATTGCTAATCGCCCCTGCCGCCACGCCTATTGCCCAGCCGCTCCAGATATTGCCGAATCATCAGCGCGGCTGCTGCGCCTTCGCCCACTGCGCTTGCGACCTGCTTTGTGCTGCCTGCCCGCGCGTCGCCGGCAGCGAATATGCCCGGCACGCTCGTCTGCATGTTGTCGAATGTGCGGATGAAGCCCCATTCGTCCAGCTCCACCGTATCGGCAACGAACCCGGTGTTCGGGTCAAGCCCGATGAACACGAACACCGCCGCAGGGTTCAGTTCTTCCGCCTGCCCGCTTATCGCATCCTTGACGACAACGCCGTCCAACCTGCCGTCGCCGGTGAACTGCTGCACGGTCGTGTTGTAGCGAATCGTCATCTTGGCGTGGTTCGTCGCCTTCTCTTGCAGCACCGAACTCGCGCGCAGCCTGTCGCCACGCACCAGCAGCGTAATCTTGTCGGCGAATCGCGTCAGGAACAGCCCTTCTTCGAGCGCGCTGTTGCCGCCGCCGATGACGACCATATCCGAATCCTTGTAGAACGGCCCGTCGCAGGTGGCGCAGAAGTGGATGCCCGCCCCGATAAAGTCCTCCTCGCCCGGCACATTCAGCCTGCGGTAGCGTGTGCCGACCGCGAGTAGCAGCGCCATCGCGCCGTATTCGTCGCCCGACTCGGTGGTGACGGTGCGATAGTCGCCATCCGAGCGCAGTTCGCGCACCGTCTGCGCCGGCAGCATCTCCGCGCCGAATCGCTCGGCATGCGCGCGCATGTCGTCCGCGAGTCTTGCGCCTTCCACACCATCCGGAAAGCCGAGATAGTTGTCGATGCGCTCCGTAACGCCCGCCTGCCCGCCGATTGCGCTCTGCTCTATGACAAGCGCGTCTATGCCCTCGCGCGCCGCGTACAGCGCGGTAGAAAGCCCGGCAGGTCCGCCGCCGATGACGATAAGGTCGTAGAAATTTCGCCGCGCTTTGGGTTCTATGCCAAGCTTGGCGGCGAGTTCCGCGTTGGACGGCTCTACCAGCAGCGATCCGTCCTCGAAGACGATGGTCGGGATAATCTGCTTGCCGTCGTTGACCTGCTGCACATAGGCGCGCGCGGCGTCATCGCGGTCGATGTCAACCCAGTTATACCGCACGCGCTGCTCGCCGAGAAACTGTTTTGCCCGCGTGCAATCCGGACACCACGGCGCGCCATAAACAGTGATATTCGCATCAGTCGTAATATCAGGCATCGACTCACCTCGCTATCTGACGCTTATCGAGACGATTTCACAAATCCCTAATGTTGTCATTCCGCGCTGCCTTTGTCATTCCGAACGCAGTGAGGAATCTGAAGCATGTCCCTGCGAAGGCAGGGATCGTTGCATGTAAACCTGTTTCCGGCATTAGATTTCTCGCTTCGCTCGAAATGACAGGTATAAATTGCATGTGTGAAATCGCCTTCTATCCAACAGGATGTACAGGATGGGACGGGATATGAGCTCTTTCTAATCGTGCCCAAACCTGTCGCCTATCTCACCAGCCATATATTAGCAGGATGGACGCTCAGCATGGGCGAACTACCTACTATAGTTTGGGATGCGCCATGCCGATTTGCGGTTTTAGTAACCTTAAAATCCGTTGACTGGATGCGATGCCGTTTACATAATTAAACGGAAACCTAAACAAAGTATTATACATATCTGATATACTGTTTTGACATACGCCTCTTTGAGGAGCACTTATGACAATCAGAAGATTTGCAGCCCTCGCTCTTGCGGTAAGCGCAATGGCGTTTCTCGTGGCATGCACCGACGACTCGGGAGGACAAGAGCTGCCGGTAACGGCGCAGAACCAGACTGTGCCGACAGCCGCGCCGCCCGTGCCCACGGCAACATTTGTGCCGCCCACGAGCACGCCCTTGCCGCCAACACCGGTGCCGCCGACAGCGACTCCCGTACCCACGAATACGCCCATCCCGCCGACGGCAACACCGGAACCGACCGCGACGCCGGAGCCGACGGCGACGCCCGTTCCCACCAACACGCCGGTCCCAACGGAGACGCCAACGCCTGTTCCCACGAATACGCCCGTTCCCACGGAGACGCCAACGCCGGAGCCGACACCTACACCGGAACCCACGGAGACGCCCACGCCGGTCCCCACGGAGACGCCCACGCCGACCGCGACTCCCATCCCGCCGTGCACAATAATTGCAGCGCACTCAGACCTGCGGAATTGCGAGTTCATAGGTGGGAACTTTAATGGGCTTAATTTGACTGGAGTAGATTTCACCGGCGCTCATCTTGAGGACGCGGATTTCTCCAAGGCTATCCTTATAGGCGCGAATTTCACGAACGCTATAGTCACACGCGCAAGACTTATTGAGGCGGATCTCGGCGGCGCGAACCTTACCGGAGCGGATTTCCGCCACTCCGAACTCAAAGACGCGAACCTGGATAAGGCTACAATTGTTGGAACAATTTTCCGCTCTGGAAATAGGCAAGACGACTCGACCATGTTCCGTGGAGCAAAGCTGACGAACCTAGTCTTCGACCGAGGTATCAAGCTCACGCAAGTCGGATTCCTCAACGCAGATCTGTCGCACTCAAGCTTCATTAATGTGGATATGCAGCACGCCGACTTTAGGGGCAGCATTGTTACTGGCGTTGATTTCACCGGCACGGACCTCAGAAACGCCAGGATGGGGGGTATAGATCTCAATCAGACTACTATAACCAACAGGACCGAATTCGAGGGTGCCGATCTGAGGAAGGCAGACCTGTCGGATATGGAACTTTCAGGCGTTGACTTCGAGGAAGTGGATTTTAGAGACGCGGACCTGTCCGATGTCAGTATCGAAAGGGCAAGAATCGAGGATGCAGACCTAAGGGGCGCAAACCTGACCGATGCAGAGTTCGTAAATGTCGATTTCAAGGGCACTGATTTCGATGACGCAGAGCTGGAGGATGTGGAATTTGATGACTGCGATCTCGAAGGTGCGCTGAATATGATCGATGCCAAAAGCATCCACGACGTCGATTGGAAAGATGTAACCTGCCCCGACGGCACGGAGAATAACGACGACTGCTACAGAGAACAGCGCCTAGTGCCGGCTGAATAGCCAAGCATAGAGACAAAACCGAGCCGCCGTAGATATGCAATGCGGCGGCTCCCACAGCCAAAAACACGGCGGTTGAGACATCGTTACAATCAACGATCCCTCAACCGCCGTTAGGCGTTCAAAGCCCCTCCCATCCGAAAGACGGAAACTGACATCGATAGACAGGACGGGTAGGGTAGGTAGGATGGGGAAAGCCCGCTCTACCCGGCGCTATCCCCGAATTACGCCCCAAGCACCTGCGCGAAAGTATCCCCAATTTCGCCCGGCCCCGGCACTATCGCGACGCCCGCTGCGGCAAGCGCTTTTTCTTTTTCTTCGGCGCGGGCCGCTCTGCCGGTTATGACCGCGCCGGCGTGTCCCATTCGCTTGCCCGGCGGTGCGCTGCGTCCCGCGATGAACGCCGCCATCGGCTTATTGAACTCGCTGCTGATGTACTCGGCGGCTTCCTGCTCCCGCGTGCCGCCGATTTCGCCAATCATCACCACGCCGTCCGTATCGTCGTCCGCGTTGAACATCTTCAGGATGTCCACAAACGACGAGCCGTTCACAGGATCGCCGCCGATGCCCACACACGACGACTGCCCGATACCGAGCGCGGTGAGCTGGCTGACGGCTTCGTAGGTCAGCGTGCCGCTGCGCGATACGACGCCAATCCTGCCGGGCGCATGGATGTCGCCGGGCATAATGCCGACCTTCACGCGCGCGCCGGGCGTAATCATTCCCGGGCAGTTGGGCCCGATGAGACGAACCGGCTTGTCGCGGATGTAGCGCTTGACCGCGATGGTGTCCATAATGGGAATGCCCTCAGTGATGCAGGCGATAGTGGGTATGCCCGCATCCACCGATTCCACGATGGCGTCCGCTGCGAACGGGGGCGGCACGAATATCAGAGCGCAGTTTGCCTGCGTATCGTCCACCGCCTGCCGCACGGTGTTGAACACTGGCACATCGCCGTCGAAGACCTGCCCGCCGCGTCCCGGCGTTACACCGGCGACAAGGTTTGCGCCGTACTCGCGGCAGCGCAGCGCGTGGAAACTGCCCTCTCTGCCGGTAATGCCCTGCACGAGAAGGCGCGTATTTTCGTCAACAAGGATTCCCATAGATTCAGCCTCTAATTTGTGGTCCCAACCGTGTGAAACCGAACTCATTCTGTGCTTGATTAAAGTCTTGGTCATAGGCGAAAGCGTACTTGCTTTGCCTGTCTCTGATACAAACGAAATTCGCGCAATCTACAACGCTCCAGCGCTTATCGGAATGTGTCGTGAATACATAAAGTGCCTCCTCTTCAAGGCTGGAAGCATCGAAGACCAAGATAGCAGAGTCAATGACCATTTCATAAAGCGCAGCATCGAGGTCATGCCTGCCAAAGCTGCCGCTTAAAGCGGTCAAAGCTTCGTAGAGTGTCCAGTTGGTGGTTACAAGTCGCCAATCATTCTCCTCAGCCATAGTCCATAGCAGCTTGGCACTCTGGTGCCATCGGTCCCTCAAATATGATAGTGCTATCCCAAAACTTGCGTCAATGAAGACTTCTTCCGGCATGTCTTCATTTTCTTTATGCTCTTGGGCGTCCGTAGATATACTTGTCGTGATTTACTGAAGCGTCCACAGGCTCTTTATCTGATTCAGCGTCAGCGTCAATGGTTTTGAAGAACTTTTGCACTGCCCTTTTCTGAATATCAGTGAGTTTATTCCTTTCGTGCGGAACCGTTGCGAGAATGTCAAGAGACTTCTTCATGCCTATCTCGATAGGCGCGCCTGAGGGTATCCTTTCCCGCGCGCTGTTGAAGTGGCTTTCGTCCGACTGCTCTTTCAGATTCTTGCTCAACATGCGTCATTCCCTTCGGAATTATTCCTACCCCTGTTCGTAATTAACCTGCCAGTTAATGCCGAATTTGTCGGCGCAAGAGCCGAAGTACGAGCCCCAGAACATATCCTGCATCGGCATCGTAACCGTGCCGCCGTCCGACAGCGCGTTGAACAACGACTCCGCGTGCTCGCGGCTCTCCGGGCTGACGCTGATGGAGAAGTTGTTGCCCGATACGAGCGTCATTCCCATATTCGACGGAATATCGCTGCCCATAAGGATATTATCGCCTATCGGAAACGAGACATGCATCACCTTGTCCTGCTCGCCCTCAGGTGGCTGATACTCGCCCGGCGCGTCCCCAAAAGTCTGCAAAATCATAAACTCGCCGCCAAACACAGAGCGATAAAAGTCAAAAGCCTCGCGGCAATTGCCGTCAAAGTTCAAATAAGTATTGAGCATCCGTCCTCCAATAGTGTTGATTGCCTGTAGTGTGTTGGTAGTGTGCCGGTAGTGTGGTTGATCGTTAACGCTAGCGTCCCTTCCCCTTGATTGGGGAAGGGACAATTAGGATTGGCGCCTAAAGGATTGGCAATGATGTGCGGCTGTGTTGTTCCTTACGGCATATACTGGTCAATGCCTACCGTGGATGCGCCTTCGCCGGTGGGCATCACTAGCGTCTTGGCGCGGTCCGCGCCGACAACTACGATGAACCAGCGGTCAACGCTCTCCAGCAGCGACACTTCGATGTCCAGCCGCTCTTGCTCGGTCTTGTCTTTCAGCCATTGCCACTGCTGACCAACGCGCGCGTCGTCGATCGGCATGTAGTGCATCATCTTGCCAAGGCTCATGTTCGCGTTGTAGTGAATGAACTGCTTCGCCTCTTGCTTGGAAAAGCCTTCACCGCCGACCGGTCGCGCGACATCCGGCGGCATGAATATCAGGCGCTCGTTGGTGTGGCGCGCGCCCATGCCGCGAGTGCCGAATGTGCTGCCGTAGGCGATGGTCTTGAGCAGATCGTCGGCGTCGGTATTACCCTGGTCCTGCACATCCAGCTCGCCGTCCGTGATGAACACGCTGACCGCGCTTTCGTCCGCGCGGAAGCCCTGATCGACATGGAACGGCTGCCAAGGGCTCATCTCTTCGTTCTCCGCGATGCAGTGCACGAACTTGCGCGTGGTGCCGATGGTGTCCATGTCCATCTGACCCGGATACCAGTAGCCCAGATTGCGCAGGCACAGCGAGAACGCGCGCCCGATGGTGATGTTCACCTCGTTGTCGCGGCCCGGACCAAGCCCGGAGCGCGGGTTAATCCCCAGTTCCTTGGCGATGGGCCCGTTGACCACCAGCATTGGCGCGTGCGGGCTGGTGGACATCAGCAGCGATTTGCCGCCGTGTTCGCCTACTTCCGACAGCGCCTTGACCGCCGCGATGATGACCGGCATATGTTCAGGCTTCGCGCCTGCCATAGCCGCGTTGATGGCGATCTTCTCCACAGTCGCCAGCCCGAATCCGGGCGGCATGTCGCACACCAAGTCGTAGCGGTCGAGTCCCGTGCCTTCGACAAGCGCGGCGACGGCTTCCTCAGTGGGAGGATGCAAAACCATCGCGTCGCCCCAGTCGCGCATCAGCCACTGCTCGTTCATCTTCAGGATGGCGTCCCAGCGGTCTTCGCCCTCGAATCGTTCGACGGCGGTCGCGGTGTCGCGCTCGCGGCGTCCGTGCTCTTTGTCGATGGTGAGAACTTCGACGATTTCGTCTATAACCGCTTCGGTCTGGCTGACGCACAGCTCTGGCGCGAGGTTGCGATAGATGCGCGGCACGATGACAAACTGCAGGTCCGGCATTGCGAACGCGCGCGAACTTGCGATAGCGTCTTCTTCAAAGCGCCCGGATACGATTGGGATGGCGGGTTTGCCCGTCTTCTCAATCTCGATCATGTCGTGGACCATCCACGACGCGCACGTCCCTCAATCGGCTGTGGCGCCGATGACGACATCGCACTCCGCGGCGGCTTGCTGCACGATAGGCGGCGGCGCGGGATAGTTGCCGCCCGTGTAGAAGTTGACCTTGACATTGCTGAAGCGCTCTTGCAGCATCTCGCCGGCGCGATTGAGCGCGAGGTCGCCTCCGTGCGTGCCGGACCAGAGCAGCCCGACGGTCTTGTTGTCCAGCGTGTCCGGACGTGGGCTGATGGTCAGCGAGTTTATCAGACCTCGCTGCTGCCCGATGGGATTAAGAACTTCGAGTAGGTCCATGGTATGCCTCCTTTTGGGCAACTGCTTGTTAGCACCATATTATCGGTCGCAATCTTCCGGCGAAGGCGGCGGCACGTCAAAGGGTTCACCCCTGCGCTCATGCTCAATGCGCCGCACATTCCAAGCGCTCCACTTGGCATGCATTTCGTTCGCGCCTTCTGCTTTGCCTTCTGCGTTCGCCTCGATTTTAGCTCGCGTTATCAGTCTTTCCCGGGAATTGCGTAACAGTACCATTAAGTACCTCCCTGCATCTACTAAGATTACGCTTGTGATCAACGATAGCGGGACTAGCCCACTCATCTTCAGTCCTATCGTTACTGTGCAGCCGGCAATGTCTTCATTGATACATACGCTTCTTTCAGATAAGAATACCACAACGCCCCAAACCGCCAACTGCACCACCAAAAGCGAGAAGTAATATGGCCGAAGATCGCGCAAGACACTCAGCAAATCCTCGCGTTCTCCTATGATGGGTCTCTCGTAAAGTGCCACAACACCTCCGGATTTTCAGCATGCCCCGCAGCTACGCGCCGACCGCCGCCCTAATTGCTCCTGCCGCGCCGCTTAGGTCGTCCACTAGCGTTACGTCTAGGCTGGATTCGGCTAGGATGCGTCTGCCTTCGTTGGCGTTTGTGCCTAGCATTCGCACGACCATGGGGCGGATGCCGTCCGGTGCGGCTTCGGCTGCTTGCAGGAAGCCCCGCGCCGCCACATCGCAGCGCAGTATGCCGCCGAATATGTTCACCAGCACCAGCTCGACAGATTTATCCGACAGCACGATGTTGAGCGCCTGCGCGACCTTGTCCTCGTCCGCGCCGCCGCCTATGTCCAGGAAGTTCGCCGGCTTCGCGCCGCCGGACAGCACCACATCCATCGTCGCCATCGCAAGACCGGCGCCGTTCACGATACAGCCCACGCTACCGTCCAGCTTCACATAATTGATGTCGTACTTGCGCGCCTCGACCTCGCCGTCGTCCTCTTGCTCCGCGTCGTAGAACTCGTCCAAGTCCTTGTGGCGGAACATCGCGTCGTCGTCGAAATTGAGCTTGGCGTCAACGGCGAGCGCGCGACCGTCCGTCGTAATGACCAGCGGGTTGATTTCCGCCAGCGAGCAGTCGTTCTCCTGAAACGCGCGGCACAGATTTTCGATGAGCGTGCCGACCGGGCGCACCAGCGAGCCGTCGAGATTCAAGCCGTAGGCGAGACTTCTGCCTTGGAATGGCTGAAACCCAAGCACGGGGTCTATCGTCGCACGCAGGATCTTCTCCGGCGTGGCGTCTGCGACCTCTTCTATCTCCATGCCGCCCGCCTCGCTCGCTATGACGACGATGCCCTCTGCCGCGCCGTCTATTACCACGCCCAGATAAAGCTCGTCCGCGACATCTATCGTCTCTTCGACCAGCACTTGACGCACCGGCACGCCTTCCGGTCCCGTCTGGAATGTAACCAGATTCGTGCCGAGGATGGACGCCGCGAACTCAGCCGCCTCAGCGGCCGACGAGACTAGCTTGACGCCGCCCGCCTTACCGCGTCCGCCGGCATGCACCTGCGCCTTGACGACCGCATTGCCGCCGAGCGCTTCGACCAAATTCGCCGCTTCCTCCGGCGTGGACGCAACGCTCCCTTCAGGCACCGGCACGCCATACTTGCTCAATATCTGCTTCGCCTGATACTCATGAATTTTCATATTGCAATCTCACATCGGTTATTCATGGGGTCGGTTGTTGGTGATTGGGTATTGAAGGGAATGGATTCGCGCATTCGGTTACAAAGCCATTCCAGCCTAACTCCACTCTCGCTGTTAACAATTATACGGATATACCCGCCGTTTATCACCATGCCCCACCGCACCGTGAAACCTGCATCAGGCAATTGCCGGTTGTGTCTTATGTCATTCTTGTAAGTGTTAGGCAGGAAGTGTTAAGTAATCCGCTGACAGATAGGACATGCGGCAAACCGAAAGCCTCGCATCGCTGTATAATGCGTAGTGTGGAATTCAACGCCGGAGGGTTGAGATGGCAACTACCGGAACAATAACCAACGCATGGGAACACAGGACGCTGCCTGACATCTTCTACGAAGAGCCGGAGCGGGTGGAGGACGGCATGCTGCAATACTTCCCAATAGCGCGCATCGGGCAGCTGCTCCGCGAAAAGTACGAAGACTCGCCGGATGTCTTTATTCATGGCGATATTTTCATCTCGTACGACAGGACGGACGGCAACAGACGCATCAAGCCGGATTTGTTCATCGCGTTCGCTGTTCCTGCCGAGGAGATACGCGAGAAGCTGCCCAATTTCTGGCTGTGGGAGATCGGCAAAGTTCCGGAATTCGTGATGGAAGTGGCGTCTCCGAGCACTGCGGCGAACGATATGGGAGACAAGCGCAGCCGTTACGAGAGCTTGGGAATATCCGAATACTGGCGGTTAGACCCTACCGGCGGCGAGTTGTACGAGCTTCCGCTCATTGGGGAGCGTCTTGTGGACGGCGCATATCAGGCATACGAGCTTCGCGCCGGCGCTGACGGTTCGGTTACAGCGTACAGCGAGTTGCTGAATGTCGATTTCCACTGGGACGGCAGTGAGTTCGACGTGCTCGACCCCATTGCCGGCATCACGATAGACAAACGAGTCGCAGCAGAGGAGCGCGCGGACTTTGCAGAAAATCGAGCCGACCGTGCCGAAGACCGCGCAGACGCCGAACGAACGGCGCGGCTTGCGTCAGAAGCGCGAGAGCGTGCGTTGCTCGAAGAGATTGAGCGTCTGCGGCGGCAAGGATAGGCTGCTTATGACTCTGCCGATACACGGCGGCGCGAACATCGCCGAACTGCGCTCTCTTGGACTGCGTCCCGAGGATGTGCTCGACTTCAGCGCCAGCATCAATCCTTTGGGCGCTCCATCTTGCATATCGCAGGCGATAGGCGCAGTCAACTTAGCGGCGTATCCTGATACCGAATGCACCGCGCTCCGCGAATCGCTGGCGGCGCGGCTGGCGGTGTCTACAGCGCAAATTCTAGCCGGTAACGGCTCAACCGAGCTGATACATCTGACTGCCCGCGCATATTTGAACGCAGGCAACCGTGCAGTAATCTTCGCGCCCACATTCGGCGAATTCGCGGCAGCTTGCGATATGCACGGCGCGGATGTACTCAGCATCGTTGCGGACGAAGGCAATAATTTCGCTTGGGACATTGAGCGCGCGGCACGCATTATCGCGGAGCGCGCGCCATCGCTGGTCTTCCTGTGCAACCCGAACAATCCGACCGGGCGCTATCTGAGCGAGGCGGATGTGCGGCGTATCGCAAACTCGCTGCCCGAAGATTCGCTGCTGATGCTGGACGAAGCATATCTGCCGTTCGTCGAGGCGCGGTGGGATTCGATGCCGCTGCTGAATCTAGGCAATGTCGCGCTGCTGCGGTCAATGACGAAAGACTACGCATTGACCGCGCTGCGTCTGGGCTATATGCTTGCGCCGCCCGCAGTCGTGGAGCGCGTCCGGGCGTTGCAGCACAGCTGGAGCGTGAACGGCTTGGCGCAGGAGGCAGGAATAGCCGCGCTCGCCGATACGCGGCATGTCGAAGACGGTCGCGCTGAGACACGAGCCGCCAAACGATACCTCGTCAGCGAACTCGATGCGATAGGCTTGCGATGCATGCCGTCCGCCGCGAACTTTGTGCTGGTCAAGGTCGGCGATGCGCGCGCACTGCGGCAGGCGCTGCTGACCGGGCATCGCATCAGTGTGCGAGACTGCGCATCGTTCGGGCTGCCCGAATACATCCGCATCGGCGTTAAAACAAAGGCGGACTGCGAGAGGCTCATCGGCGCGCTGCGAGACATATTTGGCGGGCTAATGGCGCTGACTTCTCATGGCTGACTTCGCATGACTGAGACTTGAAATCGGATTGGGCAAGCGAATGGCGATAGCGGATATTGGCATGACTTGGGGAATATCTTGCCCCTCCCTAGCCTACCTCCTAGGGGAAGGGACAGCAGGAACAGGATAAAGCAATGAATTGCAGATGGTTTTTGGTTAGGCATGGTGAAACGGCTTGGAATGATGAGGGTCGCGCGCAGGGGCAGGCGGACACGGCGCTGAACGCGAAGGGGCGCGCGCAGGCGGAACTCGTGGCGACTCGGCTTGCGCCATTGGACTTCGAGGCGGCGTATTCGAGCGATTTACAGCGCGTGGCGCACACCGCAGAGGCGATTATGCGCGGCCGCGATATGAGCTTCACCAAGATGGTGTCACTGCGCGAGAAGGCGTTCGGCGAGTGGGAAGGGCTGACATTCGAGCAAGTCGAGCGCAGTCACCCGTCGCTGTTCCGTCGGCTGTTCGACGAGGATGTGGACTTCGCGCCGCCCGGTGGCGAGAGCGACATTCAACTCTACGCCCGTATGAAGACGACGGCAGACGAACTGCTGACACGGCACGCAGACAGCGAGGGCAACATCCTCATCGCGGGGCACGGCGGCTCGCTGCGTGGGCTCATCGCCGCGATGCTGGGCATGCCTGCCGAGTATATGTGGCGTCTGCGCCTGTCGAACTGCGGCATCACCGTCATCAACACATTCGACGGCGGCGCAGCGCTCGATCTGCTCAACGACACCAGCCACTTAGAAGATGTAATCAAAAATGTTTTCGCCGCTCGAAAGTAACCGGACTAGGGCGTATTGACATTTAGCGCGCGAGGCATTTCAAACACGAAAAGCGCACTCATCTGTCATTCCGAACATAGTGAGGAATCTGAAATCGTCGCTTGCAAACCTGTTTCCGACTTTAGATTTCGAGCGATAGCGAGAAATCACAAAGGTAATAAGATACAGCGACGAAATGTCCACACAACCTAGCAAGTTGCTTATTCCGGAGACGCTGATGTGCAAATGCAGATGAACAAGGCGCCAATAATGGGCAAAACGATAATGGTGCAAGGCACGACCTCGCATGCGGGGAAGTCGCTGATGACGGCGGCACTTTGTCGCATTTTTGCGCAGGACGGGCTGCGGGTTGCGCCGTTTAAGGCGCAAAATATGTCGCTGAACTCGTTCGTCACGCCGGACGGCGGCGAGTTTGGCAGGGCGCAGGCGGTGCAAGCCGAAGCCGCGCGGATTGCGCCCACTGTGGAAATGAACCCCATCCTGCTCAAGCCCGAAGGCAACCGCAAGTCGCAGGTCGTGGTGATGGGCAAGCCGACGCGCGTGGCGTCCGCGCGCGAATACTACGAGATGAAGCTGCGCCTCTGGCCGCTCGTAACGCAGGCGCTGGACACGCTGCGCAGCCGGTACGACATCGTGGTCATCGAAGGCGCGGGCAGCCCGGCGGAGATAAACCTACGCGAGCACGAAATCGTCAACATGCGCGTTGCACGGTATGCGAACGCGCCGGTAATCATCGTGGGCGACATCGACCGCGGCGGCGTGTTCGCGTCACTAGTTGGCACGATGGCGCTGCTGGAACCGGAAGAGCAGGCGCTGGTCAAGGCGTTCGTCATCAATAAGTTTCGCGGCGATCCGTCGCTGCTAGACTCCGGCTTCGACATACTGCGAGAGCGCACGGGCGTGGGTGTCGCGGGCGTCATCCCATGGTTCGACGACATCCACATTCCGGAAGAAGACTCGCTCGGTCTCGACCCGCCACGCGCGTGGAACAACAGTCAATCGGACGATTTCATCGACATCGCGGTCGTTCGTCTGCCGCGCATCGCCAACTTCGACGACTTCGACCCGCTGTACCGCGAAGAGCGTGTGCGCCTGCGATATGTCAACAACGCAAGCGAGATGGGCGCGCCCGACCTGATTATCCTGCCCGGCTCCAAGACCACAGTCGCCGACCTCGAATGGATGAGACAAAGCGGCATCGCGGACGCGGTAACAGCGCGGCGATGTGCCGGTACGCCGGTCATCGGCGTGTGCGGCGGCTATCAGATGCTCGGCGAGCGCATACTCGACCCGGACGGCGTGGAATCCACCGTACAGGAAACTCGCGGACTAGGCTTGCTGCCACTCACCACCACATTCGCCGCGACCAAGACTACGCATCAGGTTCGCGGCAAGGTGGCTGCATCGTCAGCGGGCATGCTGGCGGGCAACGGCGGCAGCGCAATCGCCGGCTATGAGATACATATGGGACAGACCTACGACAACGGCGACGGCAAATCCGGTGCGCCCTTCCGCATCACGGAGCGCTCCGGCAAGTCGGTGAATTCGTCGGACGGAGCGATGGACGCGGACGGCTTGACGCTCGGCACATATATGCACGGGCTGTTCCACAACCACAGCCTGCGCCACACGCTGCTGACGAACATCGCGCGCCGCAAGGGTATCACACTGCCCGACGGCGCAATCCTCGACCTCGACGCCGAATACGACAAGCTAGCCGCCCTAATCCGCCACAGCGTGGACATGGACGCGGTGTATGCTATGGTGGGGTTGTAGGTCTCGGATGTGGGTTGCGATTAGCGGCGGGAAAGGAATGCGAATATGCTAAAGCCCGTGAGCGTGAAGGCTTTGCCGAATTATCGCCTATGGATTGAGTACAGCGATGGCGTCAGCGGCGAAGTTGACCTATCAGAGAAGCTGCGCCACGAATACTATAAGGACTGGGAAAAAACGGGCGTCTTCGAGAATGCGCGGGTACACGGCGGCGCTATACTGTGGGGCGATGGCATTGGTGAAAACGCTTACGACTTGTACTTGCGAATCACGGGCAAGTCGTATGACGAACTGCCTTCCGAGATTCAGGATGAAGCGACGCCGCCCGGGAATGACTGGCAATTGGCGGCAGTCGATGTAATTCCACTCCCCGATTATCGCTTGTGGTTAGCCTTCAACGATGGTGTCAGCGGGGAAGTTAATCTCGCTCATCTTGTGGGGAAAGGCGTCTTCAAGGCGTGGAACAAGCCGGATTTCTTTGAAGATGTTCGCGTAACATCCTACGGTACAATCTCGTGGAACGATGACATCGAGATGTGCGCCGATTCGCTGTATTTAGATGTAACCGGCATTACTTGGGAGCAGTTGAACACCATCATCAAGTCCCATAACGCCGCGCCTCTGGTTCAGAATGCCTGAACTCAGCCGATTCTACGGTATCGTCATTTCCATGTACCACAATGACCACAATCCGCCACACTTCCATGTCCGATACGGCGGCAGTACGGCGCTGGTAGGCATTGATCCCATCACCATGCTGCGGGGACACCTGCCCGCTTCAGTACGCCGGAGCGTTATGGTATGGGCTAGGGAGCATCAGGATGAGCTTTCGACTGCGTGGGATCAGGCGCAGCGCGGCGAAGCGCCGAGCAGAATTGCACCATTGAGGTAAGGGTGAGATTTGGAATGAACCGCAAATTCACGCTCATCACGGGCGGCGCGCGCTCCGGTAAAAGCTCGCTTGCAGAGCGGCTTGCGATGCGGGGCGAGCGAGTGCTGTTCGTCGCCACGGCGGAGGCGCTCGACGACGACATGCGTAGCCGCATCGCCGCGCACCAAGCAAGCCGCCCCCCCGAATGGCACACGCTCGAAGAGCCACGCAGCTTGCCCGATGCAATCCGCGCTCGTATCGCGGACACGCCGTGCCTCTACGACACCATCGTCGTGGATTGCCTGACTATGTGGGTTAGCAATCTGCTGCTGCAGTACGAATACGATGCCGATTGCGAAGCGCGAATCACGGGCGCGGCGCGGGAATTGCTGGATGTGTACGCCGCATCCGATGCAGAGTGGATAATCGTCACGAACGAGGTTGGGCTAGGCGTCGTGCCGCCGTCTTCGCTGGGGCGCGCCTACCGCGATGCGCTTGGCCGCGTCAACTCGCTTGTGGCATCTCGCGCGGACAAGGTGTATCTTATGGCGGCTGGGCTCGCGCTCGACCTGCGGGCGCTCGGCGCGCGGCACATCAACGATATAGGTGACACGCCCGATATGGGCATCTTCGATTCAGGACTGCGGCGCGATTGCGAATGACACAGACGGCGAACATCACCCGCACGGCGACTATGCGCGCGCCCGGCAGTTGCGGCGAGCTGGCGCAGGGCATGGTTGATGGCGACTACTTCCTCGTGAGCTGCCCCATCGACATGCACTCTACCGCGACGGTTACGCTAACGCCGGGCGATGGTCGTGTGGATGCGCCGCCGCACGCGCCGAAATCTCGGCAAGCGGTGATTCTGACCCTGGCGCACTTCGGACGCGATGATGTTGACGCGCTCCTGCGTTTGTCGAGCCAACTGCCGCGCGGCAAGGGTATGGCGAGCAGCACGGCTGATGTGTCGGCATCGATCGCCGCGACCGCTGCCGCATTGGACGAACAGCAGGACATATCTCCGCAGACCATCGCGTCAATCGCGCTGCGCGTGGAGCCGAGCGACAGCATTATGCTGCCCGGCATCGCCGTTCTCGACCACAAGCGGGGCAACATCGCGGAGATTCTGGGGCATCCTCCGCCGATGCGCGTAGTCGTACTGGATTTCGGCGGCGATGTGGACACGCTCGCGTTCAACGGCGTCAACCGCGACGGCATTTTGCTCGAAATGCAGCCCGAATTCGAGGAAGCGTTGTCGCTCATCAGTCGCGGCGTGCGGAAAGGCAACGCGGCGGACATCGGCGCAGGCGCGACTCGCAGCGCGATTGCAAATCAGCATCTGCTCTACAAGCCGCAGTTGGACGCAGTGATACGCCTCGCCGATGACGCCGGCGCGGTGGGCGTCACCGCGGCGCACAGCGGCACCGTGCTGGGAATGCTCTTCGACGACGATGGCGCCCTCGCCGAGAACGCCATATCGCGCGCGTGGGAGACATTGTTCGGTATAAGGCGAATATACAACCGCCGCATCGTGGGCGGCGGCGTTATTCCCGTCGAAACATGCAACAAACCGGAGGAGGCAACTCTGTGGCGAAGATAACCATTGTGGGCGTGGGTCCGGGCGATCCGGATTTGCTGACGCTTAAGGCACGGGACGCTATCCGCGACGCCGATTATGTTGCTGGATTCGAGACGGTACTTGGTCCGGTGCGGCGCTGGATTGGCGGCGAGGCGATGCCGATGCGCTACCGCGACCAAGAGGATGTGCTGGAGCAACTCGCGTCTCACGCGGAAGCAGGCAAGCACTGCGTTGTCTGCGCGTGGGGCGACCTGAACTTCTCGTCGAAAGAGTTGCTCGATCGTGTGCGGCGTCGCGCCGAAGTCGAGCTCATCCCCGGCATAAGCTCGGTGCAGGTGGCGTGTACGCGGCTGGGCTTCACGATGGAGACATCGCTGTTCATCACGCTGCACGCGCGCGACGGGCACGAAGCGGGTTTGCAGGAACTCACGGAAATGCTGCGAGTGCGCCGGCGCAACCTCATCGTGCTGCCGCGTCCGTTCGACCTGATGCCCGCCACAATCGCCGCCCAATTGCTAGAACAAGGCATCCCCGCCGACACGCCGCTCTGGGCGTTGCAGCGCCTCTCACTGGAAGGCGAAACGATCACCGAATACACGCTATCCACCCTAGCCTCCGAACCCGCCGAGTTCAGCGACTTGACGATACTGGCGTTCCCGATGGGGTGATGGGGTTGCAGGTATGGTTCGTGTAAATGTCAGATTAGAAAACCAGCCAGCGACGTGGTCGCCGAATCTGCTTGCCGAGAAAATCACCAAGCAGTTCGCGCTTCATCGCAATCTGGTCTGACACACTCGCCGTATCATCCAGTATCCAATCCGGTATATCGCCCTTAGTGCGGTTGGCGGAAAACGGTTCTACACCGATTAGCACAATGTCACCCGATATTGTCCAACTCCCAACAGGCGGGCGACGCTCTTTCACATACTTGTCAGGGTGTATCAGATTTTCGAGCACCAGGCGAGGCCGCTCAAACGCTCTATTCTGATACTCTTCCAACGAAGCGGGAGCGCACCAATCGGGAACCTTCGCGCCGTCATGCAGATTTTCCTTGAATATGCGATGTAGAGTTGACGAGGACAGTTCCAGCACATCCAAGTTTATATACTCAGATTTGGGTATTGCTTCCATTGAACTCGTAACTTGCTGTAGGTAATGCCGATATAGGGCGGTCGTGAGACGTTCTCGGATGCTGGACACTGACCTTTGCAGTCGCCGGCGGGCGGCGGTGTCGTCGCCTGGCAGGGCTGTCCGCGTGTAAATCATCAGACAGCGCTTAACAATCTCAGGCTGGAAACTTCGAGCGTCCGCATTCATCGAGAGGGCGAAACATGGATATTCAGCGCCGGCGGGAAGAGAAGTTGCCGGTTCTTTGATGATTTCGGGAGCGTGGCGATTGAACCTGTCCCGCGTCACATCGTCGAACACCACTGGGAAACGCTTGTATGCATGCTGCAATCCTCGCAAGTTGCTGCGCGTGAAATACTGAGTCTCCACTATGCGCGGATAGGAGAACATCGACTTCATAAGCGTCTCGATAAGACTGCTTTTGCCGCAATTGCTCTGCCCATAAACCACGGCGAACATAGGCTGGTCGAAGCTGAAAGCGTCAGTCCGAATTGCAGAGTTTCGCACATCGCACATCAACGGCGCGAAGTAGAACCATGACATGAAAGTGAAGTAGTCCTTCTGCAGGCGAGGCACATCGCCCACAAAGCCATTTTCATAGTTGCTGAAGAACTCGATCCATGCCTCTACGTCGCTTCGTACTTCGTCAGGTTCTGTTTCCATGCTTACATCGTCGTCCGATAAGATGAACCGCTGACCGTCATATGACAAATATGTCGAGGGCGCATCGTCAGCTCCCACAGAGGTTGCGATGCGCGTCATCTGCTTCACGATGTTTGAAGTGAAGCTAACAACTCCTTGACGGTCAGGCTTAATATCCGCCATTGCCTTTTGGTAAATGGGCTTGATATGCTCCACTTTGTTTAGAATCTGTGGCGTACTGTACTCTTCCTCGTCTGCAATCTGAGCGGGTATGTAAAGAGATATGCCCGTTTCGCTTGCTTCAGTATCTTTCAACGCAGGAGTTTCTTCGATAGGCATAACTTGGGCTGGGATAGGCTTCTCCCTGAGGGGAATCCTACTGGAAGCGATTGAGCGAACCGCTTCATATTGCCGTGAATAGTGCCGCCATGCCATGTCATCATTGTCGAAGACTATCAGAGTTTCCGCCTGCCGACCTGAGAACGCCGTCTCGGATAGGTTGGCGGAGCCGACTATGACGCGCTTCAAGTCATCCCGCTCCAGCAGATATATCTTGGCATGGGCTATGGCGTCCTTAACCACGTAGAACCGCGCTGCCCCACTAGCCGCCCGGTCGTAGATTATTCGCCGGCGTTCTTCGGACAGTCCTGCAATGCCGACAAAGCCTTTGTTCAAACTTTCGTCCACTGCTGATTGAAAAGCAAGCAAGTCGGCGGCAGAGCGTGTCAGGACGCCGTTATGTCCGAAAATGCACTCGAATTCGGCATAGTCGAAATCCTTCAGTAGCCCGAGTATCATCGGAATACTCGATGTGTATGTCAAAGCCTTCATCGAATCAAAATCGGCAAATAGACTACGGTCAAACGCAGATACCGACTTCGCTTTGGCATAAACAACATTCAGCGTACTGCTTCGCGTGCGGGGATCAGGATCGTCGAATGTAAAGCCTTGTTGCGTGGTCATTTCTCTAGCCCTAGCGTTGACACTTGTAACCATTGCCGTATATTTTACGGCAATGAAGTTCATTGACATATCAAGAGCGATGTTCGTTCTATTCTGTTCTGCTCAATGATAACTGATTATCGATAACTTATCATTCACACAAGGAGCACCCCATGCCAAGCACTAACCCCAACCGTCCCAACATCCTGTTCATTCTGAGCGACGACCAAGGGGCTTGGGCTATGCGCTGCGCGGGTAATGACGAGATGGTTACGCCCAATCTCGATCGGCTGTCGGCGACGGGCATTCGCTTCGATAATTTCTTCTGCGCGTCGCCCGTGTGCTCGCCGGCGCGCGCGTCAATACTCACCGGGCGCATCCCATCGCAGCACGGAGTGCAAGACTTCCTGCGCGCAGGCAATGCCACCTACCTGCCCAACGACGGCTTGGAGATCGACTACATCGCCGGACAGCCGACATACATCGAGCTGCTCGCGGAGAACGGCTACGAGTGCGGACTTAGCGGCAAGTGGCACATCGGGCATGCGGCGTTGCAGCGCGCTGGCTTTTCGTTCTGGAATGTGCATGCCGCCGGCGGCGGACACTACTACGACGCGCCGATGATTCTCAACGGCGAGCGCTCTCAGACCGACGAGTATGTTACCGACATCATCACCGACAACGCGCTCGACTTCCTGAACGGGCAGTTCGGCTCGGACGCGCCGTTCTCGCTGAATGTGCACTACACCGCGCCGCACGCGCCCTGGGGACGCGACGAACACCCGGATGCCGTCTTCGACGACTTCCACGACAACTGCGCCTTCGACTCCGTGCCCAACGAGCCTATGCACCCCAACCAGCTGGCGAAAGAACCATCCGCTGCGACTGTGGGCGATACTCCTGAAAATCGCAGGATCGCGCTGAGCGGCTACTTCGCCGCGGTAACCGAGATGGACCGCAACATCGGGCGAATACTCGACTGGCTGGAGGCGAACGGACTGCGCGAGAGCACGCTGGTGATGTTCATGGCGGACAATGGCATGAGCATGGGGCATCACGGCGTTTGGGGCAAGGGCAACGGCACATACCCGCCGAATATGTACGACACGGCGGTGAAAATCCCCGCGCTGGCGTCGATGCCGGGCAGCGTTCCGCAAGACCTCGTGTGCGATCGCCTGCTGAGCCAGTACGATGTGATGCCGACGCTGTTGGGCTATACCGGCGTGGACAACCCACACGCGGACGGGCTGCCGGGCACCGACTTTTCGCCCGTGCTGCGCGGCGAATCGTTGGGGGATGCTACGCCCGTGTTCGTATTCGACGAATACGGGCCAACGCGGATGATCCGCACGCGCAACTGGAAATACGTGCACCGCTACCCGCATGGTCCCAACGAACTATACGACCTGTCCGGAGACCCGACAGAGACCGCGAACATCGTCAACGACCCGGCGTACGCGGGCAGAGTCGCCGCGCTGCGCGAAGAGCTGGAAACTTGGTACGCCCGCTATGTGGACGAAGTGATGGACGGCGCGAAGCAAGCGGTGTACGGCAGAGGGCAAATCGGGCTAGTAGGCTCAGACGAATACCCGAAGCCGTTCGCTGACGATGTAGCGCTGCAAGCGGATGTGGATGGGCCGCTGCCCGCTACGCGATAGCAGGCAGGTTGGGTTTGTCATCCATGTTGTACCCAATCTGTCAGCGAATTACCTAACACTTACAGGAATGACATTGCGGGGAATGGACTGCTACTCCCTGCCGTTTTGCGTCTTGTCTGCGCTGTCGTCCGCCTCGCCGTCATCATCCTTGCCGTCGCCCCGCGTGGTTATGCCTTCATCTTCTAGGCGGTGTTCTAGCCGACGGAGGGCCGAGCGGGTGGAGCGTAGTTCGCGCAGCAGCTCCTCGCGGGTTACGGGCGGCTCTAATTCGCGCAGTCGCTCGGCGTTCGCTTGGTCTAGATTGTTGATGATGATGGCGACAAACAGGTTTATCACCACGAATGTCGCCACTACGACATAGCTGACGAAGTACACCCACGCCCACGAATGAAGCTGCATGGCGTTGTCCATCACCACAGTCCAGCCTTCAAGCGTGATGATGTTGAACAGCGTCAGCACTGACGCGCCTAAGCTGCGCCAGTGCATCGGGTCGTGCTCGTGAAAGAGCTGGTAGCCGATTATCGCGTAGATGTACACAATGATGCCCATCAACAGCATCACATGACCGACGCTGGGTATAGAGCGCACCAGTGCCGAAACGATGAGCCGCAGTTCCATGACCGCCGAAATGAGTCGCAGCACGCGCAGCAGACGCGCCAGTCGCGCTATCATCGCATAGTCGCCCGTCGCCGGCACAAGCGCGACGATTATCACCAAGAAATCGAACACGTTCCAGCCGTCACGGAAATAATTGTCCACGCGCGGTGAGTGCGCGAGCATCTTCAACAGCGCTTCGAGTATGAACACGAACAGGATGATCTGATTGCCGAAATGAAGCAAGCTGCCGAATTGCCGCTCTACGGTCTGCGATGTGCCGAGACCCAAGATGACACCGTTCACCAGAATCAGACCGATTATGAAGTACTCGAAAACGCGCTTGTTGACAAGGTTGTCCGCTAACAGTGAGGCTTTCTGCATTGTCTTGTTGGCTTACGACCCTTTCGTGAAGATGGCGCGCGTGAAGGCGCACCGTAAAGTTTCGCAGAACTGAACGCCTGTATCAATAGCACGGCGCGGAAACTGGCAGGGATATTGGGATAGACAGAATTGGGCGCGGCATTTGCGCTATAATTGGATTTGCGACTTCGGCGCGGCGCCGAACGCATCGCGGAGGGGTGGCCGAGCGGTTGAAGGCACCTGTCTTGAAAACAGGAGTAGTGAAAGCTACCGCAGGTTCGAATCCTGTCCCCTCCGCCATATGCGCCGTTGCCGATTTGTGCCATATCCACGCGGCGCACGCAAGTTTTGCCCGTTATGCCACACCCGACAGGCAGCGCCTGTCAGACCACAGCGTCATGTACCGACCTGAACGGTCGATGTTATCTTTCGCAATGTAGCGAGTGCAGACAGCGCGGAAATCTTGCCAGTTCTTGGATTTTCATCTGACGGCGTGTTCTCGATGCGGATGCTCAGCCTGCCGAACTCGCCTTCGACCACGATGTCGTGCGTGTTCTTGTCAACGGTCGGGTCGGCGTAGATTCGGATCCGCGTTTTCGTCGGACCCAAGCCCGCCATGCTTAGCGCGGCGGACACATTGACATTAGCGGGGAACAGTCTGCACGCCTCCAGCGCGGCACCTTCGTAAACGACGGTCGGCTCTGTAACCGCGTCCAAGTCGATGCCCGATGCGGCGATGCCGGGTGCGCCTTTCAGTCCTGCTGGGGGCTTGCGTGTAATCATCGTCAGCGAGTCGATTCGCCCTTCGCACGCGCCCGCCACGCTGTCGAGACCGGCTATCGCGCCCGACGGCACATATATCGTCGCGCCGTTGTTGGCTGCCAGCGCAAACAGGTCGTCGCGTTCGAGCAATGCGCCGCCGCTGAGTGCCATCAGATCTTTGCCTGCGGACAGCGTGGCGGTCGCAATCGACTCCATAGCGCTCGCCGGCGCCGCCTCAACTACAATATCGACAATCTCCACGAGACGCTGCAACTCGACCACCGGCGTCGCGCCGTCAAGCGTGGATGCAAAACTGGCCGCGCGTTCCAAATTGCGGCTAGTTATGCCGCCCAGAACGGCGCTCGGCAGCGCGCCACCGTCCAACGCGGCGGCGACCTTGCGCCCAATAGTACCGCAGCCCGCGATTCCGACAATCTTTCGTGCTTTACTCATGTGGCACATACTATTGGCGCGCGGTGTAGTTGTCAAAGGGGCGGGCGGCAATAGTCAAGGGGTTGCTAGGCTTTGTGGACATTTCTGATTTTCAGCCCGTCGTTCCTGCGGAAGCAGGAATCCAGTGGTTTGCAGATAACATTATTGGCACGAATTCGACTCCATCTTACGGCTCTGGATTCCCGTGAAAACGGGAATGACGCAAATGTCCACAGAACCTAGGCTCTGTGGACATTTGGTGCATGAAGCGTTTTATACTTGAAATGCAACTCTATTCTTGTCATTCTGAACGCAGTGCATCGGAGCGAAGAATCCAAATATCCGTCATAATACAAGCCTGTACGATAATCTCAGGCAGAAGCGTTATGCGGCGTAAGGGAAACTGCCAAAGCGCCGTCAAGCAAATACATACTCCTCGCCTATCCCCATCAGCCCGTCAAGAGGAAGGGTGAATCTGATTTGCCTATCCCGCAGCGGCAGCAAAGAGCGCCATTACGCCTACCGCCACCGCCGCGCCTAGCGCTGCCACGATGTACGCGAGATTCACCGTTCTACTGATGTCAGGCGCGGTAGGTTCGCGGTAGGCGCTGCCTATGCGGTAATGATCGGGCTTCTCCAGCGCGACGCCTAGTAGCCCCGCCGTCGCCGCGATTGTCCAGCCGGCGTTGGGGCTGTCGGTCAGGCGGCGCTGTTGCCATGCGGTGCGACAGCCTTGCGCCACGTTGTGCCCGGACAGCGCGCCGGCGATTATCAGCAGAATGGCGGATATTCGCGCCGGTATGAGGTTCAGCAAGTCGTCGATACGCGCCGATGCCTTGCCTAAGTATTCGTACTTGCCGCGGTAGCCCACCATACTGTCCAGCGTGTTCGCCGCGCGATAGGCGAATGCGCCCGGCACGCCCAGAAGCGCGAACACCAGCCACGGCGCGATGTAGCTGTCCGTCGTGTTCTCGGCGACCGACTCGATGGCGGCTGCGGCGACTAGCGGCTCGGACAGCGTGGCGGCGTCTCGGCTGACGAGACTGCGGAGGCTGTGCCGCGCTTCGTCCACATCGTCGCCTTCGATGCTGCGCTGCGTGTCACGCGCCGCCTGTCCCAACCCGCGCACCGCGAATGTCGTCTTCAGCAATATCGCGCTGCCAAGCAAGTACGGCAAATCTCGCAGATACGCAATGTCGCGCAGATACGGCATATCGCCAATCTCGCGCAGGCAGATGACCGCAAGCCAAGCCGCGCCGCAGAACAGCGCAGGCACGACTATCGCCATCATCGCGCCAATCAGGAACGACGCCGTATCGCTGCGTCCGTCTGCGAGTCGTTCTAGCGCGGCTATGACCTTGCCCATCCAGACTACGGGATGCAGCGCGTTCGGTGGCTCCGGCAGTAGGGCGTCCAGCGCGATCGCAAGCAGCAGCACACCCGCGTTCACCCACCAGTCAGGATGCCACGGCAGCCACCATGTCATGGGAGTACCGACCATAGCAATTCAAACAGAGGCGAGTATATGCTAATAGGCGCTGCCGCAATTAATATCAGCGCAAGCAACAACACTGCCACCTCCGCGATCTCGTTGACAGCGCCGTATATGTCGCCGGTGACGCCGCCGAGCAGCCGCGTCGCCCATGCGCCCACGCCCCACGCCACAGCGCACGCCGCCGCGAGCATCATCAAGCCCGTTACGCCCGCCAGTGCAACGCTCACGACCAGCGTGAAGACGAACCCAAGTATCAAATGCCAGCGGATGCGCCGTTTGCCATCGCTGTTCGCGCCACTATCGCTGCCGCTCGCATCCTTGCTTTCATGAAAGAATGCTGTGCCTAGCCCGTTTCGCCGCGCGTAGGGATACAGCTCCATCGTCAGCAGCATCGCCCAGCGCGAAAGGCAGGGGAACAGCAGCAGCATGGGCAACTTGTCGGGCCTGTCCAGGGATACCGGGGGAATTGGACCTACTTGTGGCAACGCCGCTATAGCCGCTGCCTTTGCCATCAGCAGGCACACTACGCCAATGACGGCGAACGCGCCCACATGAGGGTCGCGCAATATCGCAAGCCGCCGCTCCCTGTCGAAGCCGCCGAACAGCGCATCGCACGAATCCATAAACCCGTCAAGGTGTAGCGCGCGCGTCAACGCTGCCAGCAGCACGACCGTCATTACCGCCCATAGCATCACCATGGGACTAGGTTCGCTGTAAAAGACAGCCGATTCCATAGATTCCAGCGAAGCCCATCCCCAATTCCCCCCCAGTAAGAGGACTGTAAGGGACTCAACGGCGGCAAGGATTATGCCAAGTAGCAGCCCCACAAACGGAAACCAGCCGCGCGCCGACGACATAGAACTAGGCGCATCACGCGGGGCGAGCGGCAATATCGTCAGGAAACCGATGGCAGAGCGCAACCCGTTCATTGGCTATCTATCGCCGCCTCAACTGCGCTATCGTCGCGGTCGGATACGCCTGCTTCGCCGAATGTCGCCATCTCGCTCAGGCACGCCGCCGCCGCCTCGACTACGGGCATCGCGAGAACCGCGCCGCTGCCTTCGCCGAGTCGCATGTCGAGTTCCAATAAGGGCAGTAAGTTCAGGTGCGCGAGCGCGATGCTATGTCCCCTCTCGGCGGAACGGTGCGACGCGATCATGTAGTCGCGTGCAGTAGGGCAGAGCGCCTGCGCGATGAGCATCGCCGCGCCGGATATAAATCCGTCCACGATGAGCGCGCGCCGCATGCTCGCCGTCCCCAGTGCCACGCCCGCAAGCACGCCAATCTCGAATCCGCCAACCTTCGCCAGCACATCCAACCCGTCCGATGGGTCAGGCGCGTTGACATCGAGCGCGCGCTGCACGATTGCGGCTTTGTGCGCCAACTCTTCGGGATTGCGTCCCGTGCCTGCGCCGGTCGTTTCCTGCGGAGACGCGCCCGTGAACGCTGCTGTGATGGCGCTCGACGCGGTTGTGTTGCCGATGCCCATCTCACCCGCCGCAATCAGGTCCGCCCCGAACTCGGCAGCTTCCACCGCAATCTCGAAGCCTGCCAGCACGCTGCGCTCCGCCTGTTCGCGAGTCATCGCCGGACCTTCGCTGGTGTCCGCCGTGCCGCTGTCGATGCGTACCGCGCGCAATTCAGGATGCTCCGGCAAGTCCGCCGCAACGCCCGCATCCACGATAATCTGTCGCGCGCCGATTCGACGCGCCATCACGCTGACCGCCGCGCCGCCCGCGAGGAAGTTCAGCACCATCTGCGCCGTAACCTCTTGCGGATAGCCGGTCACGCCCTGCGCCACGACGCCGTGGTCGCCTGCCGCGACTATGACCGCCTTGCCGCCTATGATCGGACGCTCGCTGCCAAATATGCCCGCAAGTTGCACCGACACATCCTCAAGCCTGCCAAGACTGCCCGGCGGCTTCGTCAGATTGCGCTGCCTACCAAGCGCGCGCCGCATAGCGCCCGTATCCGCAGGCATCACCGCCGCTATAACATCAGAAAGTGTCCGCGCCATTCTAATTGCTACTTCTCCATGGTCTTTGGGTTATCTTTTTTGCCATGTCATTCCGGGCCATTTTTGTTATTCCCTCTTTGCCATGTCATTTCGAGCGAAGCGAGAAATCTAAAAGCAAAAGGCGAAGCGAGAAAGTCAAAGTCAGATACCTGCTTGCAATCGGCGATTCTTGATTCCGAACGCAGTGAGGAATGACCATGATGAGCGCTCGTAATGACAGTCAGGAGTGTCTGGATGGCAGTTGATAGACAATTAGTCGACTATCAGTCCATTTCTGCTGCATCGTACTCTATCTCCAGTTTCGATCCCTGATTGCTGGCGGGGGTGAAGACCACACGGCTTTCGTATGCCCCTTGCTTTCGCCACAGCTTCCACATCGCGTCGCACGCCATCCGCATGTACATCTTGCGTGATGTTACCACGCTCGCGTGCAGCTCCTTCGCGGTGATGCGCCGGCTGCCGTCACCGCGCGCGCGCGCCTCGTCCAGCATGCTCACCAGCGCGTTGTCGAAGTCCTCGTCGTAGTATTCGTACTGTTCTACCATCGACCTACCTACTTACTTACTGCCTTACTGTCTTGCAAGCGCTTTGCCGCCTTCATCCTATCTTACCCATCTTGTCAATGCCATCTTGTCCATGCCCACCATATCCATGGATGTTAATACCGCCTAAAACTCCAAGCCCGGCTGCGCCTTGATGCCCTGCTCGCGGTACGGGTGCTTTATCTCGCGCATCTCGGTTACGAGGTCGGCGAACTCCACGAGCTCGTCCGGCGCGTACCTGCCGGTTATGATGACATGGAGCATGTGCGGCTTCTGTTTCAGTGTCTCAATGACATCTTCGACGGGGACCCAGCCGTAGTGCAGCGGATATGTGAACTCGTCCAGGACGATGACATCGTGCTCGCCGGACAGTATCGCTCGCTTGCAATTCTCCCACTGAGCGCGCCCGAGTTCCTGCGTGCTTTCCATGTTCTTAGTGCGCCAAGTGAAGCCGTCGCCCATCGCGCTCATCGGGATGCCCACCTTCTCGGCGGCGCGGCTTTCGCCAAAGCGCGAGCCGGTGTGCTTCAGAAACTGGAACATCTCCACGCGCATACCGCGTCCCCAAGCGCGAAACAGCACGCCCAGCGCCGCGGTCGTCTTGCCCTTACCGTTGCCCGTGTTGACGACGACAAGCCCCTTCTTGATGCGAGGCCCCTTAACGGGCTGATGCTCGCGTTCAGTCTCTGTCGTGGATCCATTTTCGTTCGCGGTGGAGTCAGTGGTCATAATCGCCTCCGATGTTAGGTTATCAGGTTTGAGAGGAAATCTGGTCTTTCTTCAGCAGATAGGCGAAGCTAGCCGCCATCAGCAACCATGTCAGCAGGTGGCCGATGAGCGTTACATTATTGAAGTCCAGGAACAAAGCGGGGGGAACCGGCACCGGGTCAGGGTTGCCGGGAACCAGCCAGAATATGAGAACCAAAAACGCTGCGTAAACCAGCCCTGTTAGAGCGTAGAATCCCTGGCGGGCTGCCTGGGATTGCGCGCTGTTATTGATCTCGTTCAGCGCCATAATGACGCCCGCTACGCCCAGCGCCGACATAATGTAGAACAGCAGGTGAAGCGCCTGCCGAGATAGCAAGGTGTCCTCGCTTCCAACGCCCGGTGGCACAAATGGAAACTTTACGGAAACGAGGAACGACAACGCCCAGAACCCAATAAGCCCGGCAACAACCGCCATAGCGATTGCGTTAGAGTTGGGAAGGGACCAGCGCAGCATTCCATAGGCGCCCGCGAACAGGAGGCCGAACACACCGCCAAGTATGGCAGTGCCGAGAGCCATTCCAACTCGCTGCATTCCGAGAGACACCAGAGGCGGTTCTTCTTCTGCCTGTGCGCCGGCGGGCAGTGCGGCGGCGGCACGCTCTTCTTCGAGCACAATTGCCTGCTCAATAATCGGCACAGTGAAGATGTTATGGTACACGCCCACAATCAAGCCTGCCACAATACCCACAAGAACCGCGCGAATGATTGTTCGTTGCATAGCGAGCCTCCCCAGAGTTATCAGCGTTCAGTAATCGGTCATCAGTGATGATTCGCCAGCAACCGCATATAAGTTGACTATTGACGAATGCCTAGTGACACATCAGAGCGACATGCCGCGCATGGTGGAAAAACTCATGGACATAGTCCAGCGCCGCGCCCTGTTCGCCGATGAACGCGGCGGCGTGAACGCTGCCGTCAACATAGCCCATCGCATACAGCATCAGCGCTGCTCCGCCTATCCACGGGAGCAGTCCAATCGCCTTGCGGGACAGGATTCCGCCTTCTCTTGCCATTGCAGCCATAGTTTACCCTCCTTGACTTTTAGCAATTAAATGATTCGTTTCATTCAATAGATTGCCGGGAGATGCCCAGACAGAAATCCCCTTATTTACCTGCAACCCAGCCATTCTTGCGTGGGCGCTGTCGGAGTCCGTAATAGAGCGTAGCCGTCGTGGGGAATTGTGGCGATGTCGATAGCGTTGCCGCCAATTGTAACGAGACCCACCACAAATGCCCCCTCCTTTTGGATATTGGACAGATGTGAATGATTGTGCCAACATCCCCTACTTCCCACTCGCATTCGTCGCCCGAAACATCTTCGGCAAGCACAACCATGTCGTATTCTCCGGCATAGTCATTCACTCCTTTCTTGATACTCGCCTTCTTGATACTTGGTACGCTGCAAGCAGACTTGGGATTCCGCTAACCGTATCTATATTTGCCAAACTGTCCGTGCATAAGTCTTGCGTCAATCAGTTGCCTTTATGCGCCTTGTATGATACATCGGGTCCCGAAATTGTCTTCAATAACCCTCATTGCTTCGCATGCCAAACTCTGTTACAGAAAGCGCGTCTGCAAAACCCTGCCAATTTTCAACACTGCAACCGAATTTTGTGAAAAGACTTGTTTGCGCATGCCGCCGGTATGCTATGGCGCAAGCAGATAATCCGTAATCTTCACCTGTGGAATCACGCATAATCTGAATTGGACAGTCTCAATACCATCTACCTTGCTTTCGCTGGTTAACGGCGCCGCCATACTATCGCACTTCCGAATCCTGCACCCGTCTCACTGCCGAACTAATCGCGTCCGCGCGCAGTTCGTTTAGCGGGATGTACTCGCCGCCGAGCGCGTCAGCGATGCGCTCCACTAGCCCGAATCGGTTGCTGCGCGGCGCCGGGTCTAGCACTATCGCGCGCACCTTGTCTTGGCGCAATTCCTCGCACATCCGCAGCGCATCGTCGAACGGATCGCCGCCCGATTTGCCGTCAGACTTGTCGCCGGACATGCCCACATTCGCGCGGCAGTCGGAGACGATTACCAGCAAGGGCGGCGTGTCCGGGCTGCGCTGTTTCTGCTGCTTGATGAGCCTACGGGCATCCGCGAGCGCCTTTGCCATCGGCGTTCTGCCACCTGTGGGCAAATTGTCGAGCCGCTGCTGCGCCAACTTTGGGCTGCCCGTCGGCGGCAAGACGACCTCCGCCTGCGTGCCGCGAAACGCAATCATGGCCACGCGGTCGCGCCGCTGGTACGCGTCCATCAGCAGCGATACGACCGCGCCTTTCGTGGCGACCATCCTCTGCCGCGCGCCCATCGAGCCGCTGGAATCCACGAGGAACACGACAAGGTTGCCAACCCGCGACTCGCGTACCTTCTGCCGCAAGTCCCAAGCCTCCACCTTGAGCGCGAGATTACCGTCCGTCGCAGTGTGGTCCGCGCCGCGCCGCAGTTGATACGGCGATGCCGCGCGCACCGTCGCGTCCACGGCGAGATCAGTTACCTTGCTATCGGGTAACGCCGCGCCAATATATCGCCCGCGCCGGTCGCTCACGCGGCTTACCGTGCGCCTGCCGTGGCTCGCGCGCGCCTGACTGTCCGGCGCATCCAAGTTCAGGGGCTTGACCTGAAACGACTCGCCGGTGCTGAACACATCCTCATCCGCGCCGTCCTCATAGTGTTCATTACGGTGTTCAGTCTCAAGTGGCAATTCAGGCGGCGGCGCATCCGGCATGTCAGGTTCGCGCATATAGTTTTCGGGCGGCGGCTGATTTTGCGATAGCAAGTCTTGCGCCATTTCTTGCAGCCGCTCGCCGTTCATCTCCGGGTCATCAAACGGCTGGCGGCGCATGCGGTGCATCAGTGCCATCTCCGCCACGCGCAGCACATCCTCGGGCGTTACACTCGTCCTGCCCTCGTACGCCGCGAGAGTTTGAGACGCCTTGTATATCACGATGTCCGCGCGCAGCCCGTCAACATCGTGCTCGGCGCACAGCCGCGCGATGAATGTCAGGATGCCGTCATCGACCTTGACTGATGGCAGCAGCGCCATGGCGGACGCGATGCGCTCTCGCTCCGCCGATTCCGCTTTCGCCCAGCCTTCTCGGAACGCCGCCGGATCGTTCTCGAAAGCGATGCGCCGCCGTATCACATCGGCGCGGCGTTCTGCATCGCGGATATGGTCGATTTCCACCGCAAGCCCGAATCGGTCGATGAACTGCGGTCGCAAGTCGCCTTCTTCCGGATTCATCGTGCCAATGAGCAGGAAGCGCGCGGGATGCGCGAACGAGATGCCCTCGCGTTCCACGAAGTTGCGACCCATCGCCGCCGAGTCGAGCAGCACATCGACAACATGGTCGTTGAGCAGGTTCACCTCATCGATGTACAGGATGCCTCGATGCGCCGCCGCGAGCAGACCCGGCTCGAAGCGGCGGCTACCCTCGCGTATGGCGGCTTCGATGTCCAGCGTTCCCACCACCGCCTCTTCAGTCGCACTCACGGGCAGCTCCACCAGGCGCACCTGCCGCGATACGGCATCCCGCTGAGACGCCTCGCAGAACCCGCAGCCCGCGAATGGCACGCTTGGTTCGCAGCGATACGCGCATCCCGGCAATACATCGATCTGCGGCAATAGCGCAGCCAGCGACCGCGCCGCCGTGGATTTCGCCGTGCCCTTCTCGCCGCGAATCAGCACGCCGCCAATCGCCGGATTGATGGCGTTCAGAACCAGCGCGAGCTTCATCCGCTCCTGCCCCACGATGGCGGAGAAGGGGAAGATGTTATGTTGTGGGTCATAGTTGTGCTGCGTCATGCCAAATCAGTCACTCATCGCCAGATGGTATGGTAGGTAGATTGTTAACTATCGCTTCTATATGAGGATTGAAGACTTTCTTGAACTTGATGAGATAGTTAAACATCCAGTCTCTTACCTCGTCCGTCATATTGTTACCAGAACCTTTTCTGGATACTGATATGTTCCCTGGAGCGGTCTTCCATATTATTTCAGTACTAGGATCATCCTGTATCCCTAGAGCGTTCTCCACTCGTTTTACTCGCTCCGCATCTTCGCGCAATGAGTCGAAGACTTGTTGCTTCGTGTTTCTATCACTCATGGACATAAACACTCTCGGATTGCTTCCGACATCAGCATTGTATGTCAGCCCCGGCACATTGGATTCGAATCTTTGTATCCAAGCGGATGTAGCGTTTTGTTTTGTGGTGAAATCTTCTTCTCGCAGCCTATTCACCAGTGGCTGATAGAACTCTTTGCGATTGGGAGCATCCGGACCTTGCAGGCTAGGTCTTCTCTCATTGGGAAATACAACAGGAACGAATTCAGGAGCAGGGAGCGAATCTCCGATACGCACGGCACGCACTTCTACGCCATAGACTTCAATTTCGTCTGGAGCCCAACTATTCAGCCATTCTAACGTTTTACGGTGTTCGTCCCTAAAACTCGGCGTTACCCATATCAAGGTTCGCACCTTGTACCCGGCCGCATAGGTGAGTAGTTGACCAAGGTGAGTGTGGTCAGTCGTCCCGAGTTGATTCTCAATAGCGACCCCTACGCCATTTCCATCAGTCGCTAAAATGTCCAATGAGAAAGCACCGACCTGTGCCTCAGTCCGCTCCAATTTAAGGTCTATCTGTAATGCATCACCTAGCAGTGTCAGATTGCGCGCAAGCCATGGAGTGAAGTCCTGTGCCTCATTTGGCCAGACTTTCCTTACATCCATTAGCTCCAATTTTCCCAGTTTCTGGACCGCCATTTCTCACATATCCTTCCCATCCTGTCCATCGATGTTAGTTCCCGTCGCCTGCTCCCTTCAGAAACGCCCGCACATGCGGCAGCACCAACTCGCTCCGTTCCATCGCTTGCGTATGATCCAGTCCCGGCAGCGAAACCCAGGTAACATTCGGCATATGCTGTACGCACTCCGACGCGCCCACATGCAAGCCGTCTGCGTCGCCGCAATACACCAAGCAGGGCATCGTCATCGTGGGCAGCACAGGAGACATATCCTGCCGTTGGATGAGACCCAAAGACGCGCCGATGATTGCCTCAGGATCGTTGGCGAGCAACTGCGCCTTGCGCTCAGGCGAAATGACATCGCCATCGGCTGCAAGGTCTGCTACATAGCCTTCCATGCCGCCCGATTTGATGCGCCTGATGCGGTCTTCCAGCCTGGCGGCGTCCAGCGGATACGGGTGCATGCCGCCGATTATAAGCGAGTGAAAGCGGTCAGCGAACGACTCCGCGATGGCGAATCCGATGCTGCCGCCCATGGAGTAGCCCATGTAGTGCGCCTTGTCGATGCCCGCCGCATCCATCGCGGCGATAACATCGGACGCCATCGTCGTCTGATCATAGGCATCGGCGTCGTGCGGCGTATCGCTGTCGCCATGTCCGCGCGCGTCAACCAGCAGCAGCCGATAATCGCCCTTCAGCGCTTCGACAAAGCCGAACTCGTACCAGCGCTGTATGCTGCTGGTAAGCCCGTGCTGAAGTACCAGAGGCATTCCTTCGCCCTCCACATGGTAATGAATGCGAACCCCGCCATTCTCAACATAAGGCATCTATGCTCACCTATCTCCCGCCCTATCCATCCTGTCCATCTATGTCAGCCCTCGCCTGCCTGACCACTGAAAACTAACCAACTTCCTGCCGTTCCTCCAGCAGCGCTTCCGTTTGCAGATAGACGCGGCGCAGTTCGTTCAGCGTCTCTTCGGGTGCGTTTTCCCACATGCCCCTGTCCGCCGCCTCCATCAGGCGCTCGGCTATGGAGTGCAGCGCCCACGGGTTGCTCTGCTCGAAGAACTGCTGCATATCCGCGTCCAGCGCGTATCGCTCAGTAACTTCCTGGTACATCCAGTCATCTATGATTTGCGATGTGGCGTCGTAGCCGAAGATGTAGTCCACCGTCGCGGCAAGCTCGAATGCGCCCTTGTAGCCGTGCCGCTTCATTCCGTCCATCCACTTCGGGTTGACCACGCGCGAACGGAACACGCGCTGCGCCTCTTCCTTCAAGTCGCGGGTGCGCGGCAGCGACGTGTCCGACGAGTCCCCAAAGAAATGTCGCGGATTGTCGCCGGCGAGCGCGCGCACCGTCGCGATCATCCCGCCATGGAACTGCATATAGTCGTCCGAGTCGAATATGTCATGCTCGCGGTTGTCTTGATTCTTCGTGGCGACATCGATCGCGGCGAACCGCCGCCGAAACTCCGGCGCCGCGCTGACGCCGTGCTGCCGTCTGCCGTAAGCGTATGAACCCCACGCGGTATAGACCGCCGCCAAGTCTTCGTCGGACTGCCAGCTGCCGTCGTCGATAGCCTGCAATATGCCCGCGCCGTAGCTGCCCGGCTTGCTGCCGAATATCCTGTACAGAGACTCGGATGCCGCCGTCTCCACGCTGATGTCACTCGCGCGTTTCTCGGCGAGTTCTGCGGCGTAGTGCTTCAAGATGAAGTTGCGCCCTGTCGGCTCGTCCAGATTGGCGACCTTGTGGAATGCGTCGTCCATCATCACGATGAGGTTCTGGAACGCGTCTCGGAAGAAGCCGCTGATGCGCACGGTAACATCAATGCGCGGTCGTCCGAGTTCTTCGAGCGGTATGACTTCCAGCCCGCTCACTCGCCGGCTTTCTTCCTGCCATGTCGGGCGCACGCCGATGAGCGCGAGTATCTGCGCGATGTCGTCGCCGTGCGTGCGCATCGCTGATGTGCCCCAGACGCTGATACCGACCGACTCCGGATATTCGCCCTCGTCGTTCAGGTATCGCTCGACAAGCGAATCCGCGAGTTCCCTGCCAATCTGCCACGATGTTTCGGACGGCAGACTGCGCGGATCCATCGAGTAGAAATTTCGGCCCGTAGGCAGTACGCCTGCCATGCCGCGAGTGGGCGCGCCCGCGGGACCGGGCGATATGAAGCGCCCGTCGAAGCCGCGAAGCAGCGCGTCTATCTCGTCGGTCGTCTGCGTGAGCGCGGGGTAGATGCTGTCGCACACATAGCGCAGCACGCGCGGCACGTCTCCGGTATCGATAAGCATATCTGTGGCTATCCGCTCTACGCTGGCGCTGTCGAAATCCGTCTTGTACAGACGCCGGTAGAGTTCGCGCGCCATCGTTTCCAACCCTTCAACAACACCCCCGGCACTGCGTATCTCGTAACCATCCGTCTGTCCCTGCCCATTCACAGCCGACAACATATCACTGAAAACTGAAAACTGACTACTCGCAACCGCCGCACTTCTGTCGCGCATCATCGCCGCGTAATCGATGCCGAGCGCGTCTCCGATGGCGTGTCGCAAGCCGGGTATGTCGCCGTTGTTCAGCCGCGTCAGCGCGAGCAGCAGCCCGATTAACATTTCAGCTTGTGGTGCTTCGCCCAAGGTATGAAGCGCGTCGCGTATCTGCGCGTCCTTCAGCTCGCAGATGTAGCCGTCGATGTGCAGGATAAAGTCGTCGAAGTCGTCCGGTATCTCATGCACATTCAGGTCTTCGTTCAGCCGCGCCTTCTGCACGACTTCCCAAATCTGCTGACGCAGCATCGGCAGTTTCTGCGGGTCCATTCCCTGCGCGCGTGCGTACTCGTCCATAAGCTGCTCGCAACGCGTAATGTCGCCGTAGCTGTCTGCGGTCGTCATCGCGGGAACTAGATGGTCGATGATGACCGCGTGGCTGCGGCGCTTCGCCTGCGTTCCTTCGCCTGGGTTGTTAATGATGAACGGGTAGAAGTGCGGCAGGTCCGGCAGGCAGACCTCCGGTATGCAGGAACGCGACAGCCCGACGCCTTTGCCCGGCATCCATTCGAGCGTGCCGTGTTTGCCCAGATGTACTACCGCGTCCGCGCCGAATCCGTCGCGCAGCCAGCGATAGAACGCGATGTAGTGGTGCGTGGGAGCAATATCCGGGCTGTGGTAGATGGCTATCGGATTTTCGCCGAATCCGCGCGGCGGCTGTATGCCGACAAACACATTGCCCAGCCGCAAACCCGCTATGAACAGGTGGTCGTCGTCCACATAGACGCTGCCCGGCGGCTCGCCCCAATCCTCGCGCACATCGGCTTGCACATCCTGTGGCAGCGCGGCGAACTGCCCGGCGTACTCATTGGCGGAGACGCGTCCTTCGGCGTTCCGCATCTGCTCCGGCGTGAGGATGTCGGCGTCGTAGGTGCAGCGATCGATGAGCCGCTGCATAAGTTCGTCGCCGTGCGCGGGGATGTCTTCGACAGTGTAGCCGGCGTTCTGCATCGCGCGCAGCAGGTTAATGGCGGATGCGGGTGTATCCAGCCCGACGGCATTGCCCAGCCGGGACGCCTTCGTTGGATAGTTGCTCAGCACGATGGCGATTTTGCGCTCGGACGCGGGCGTGCGAGCCATGCGCGCATACCGCGCCGCCAACGAACACACCGCCTCCGTCTGCTCCAAGTCCGGCACATACCGCCGCGTCTCGCCGCCGGTCATACCATCCTTCCCATCCATGTCAGCATTGACTCGTTCCTTAAACGACACCGGCACGGTGATGAGGCGCCCGTCCAGTTCTGGCAGCGCGACATTCATCGCGATGTCCATCGGACTAAGTCCGATTTCGCGCTCTTCCCAAAGCGCGCGCGGCTCGGTGGCTACGATAGCCTGTAAAATCGGCACATCCAGTTGCTGCAACGCGCGAATGTCCCAGTTCGCATCCGTCTCACCGTCCGCCTGCGCGCTTTCCACACCACGATGATGGCTCATGGCAAAGCTCTGCGTGCATATCACCACATCGACCGCTGCGGCTGTGTTGCCGTTGCCGCGCTTCGCGCCCTGTGAGTCGTCCGTGACATCCACGCCGTTCCGGTCGGCAGCGATGCCGCTTTCGTTTTTGACATGAACGCTGCCTGTACCGTTTGCGCCATTGCCGCGCATCAGATACTTGCGGAAAACTGCGCCGTTGTCCTCGCGCAGGCTGGAGCAAAAGACCGGCAGCGCGTTGCAGCCGTGCCGTTCGAGCGCGTCAACCATCGCGTCCACGAACTCGAGATTTTGGCTGACCCAGTGCGCGCGGTAGAACAGCAGCGCGGCGGTGGGCTTGTCCGCGTCGCAGTACAGCCGCCGGTACTCGTCGAGTGGCACGGCGTCCAATCTGCCCGCGCGATATATGCCGTCCTGAGGCAGCGGCACCGGCGGTTCGTATCCATATTCGCTGCCCAACGCTTCGTCGCTCAGGAATCGCAGCAGGTTGGCTAGATTCGCCACCCCGCCGTGGTTAAGGTACTCGAACGCCGTCTGCGCCACAATCGGAGGCGTGGTCGAACGCCGCTCGAACACCGCATCGCGTACAGGCTCGCCGGAGCACGCGACCAACGGCACGCCTAGCCGCCCGCATTCCGACTCAAGCGTGCGGAAGTGTTCGCCCATCGCCTTATCGCCGCCCAGCAGCCGCGCAAGCACGATACCGGCATTCGGCAGCACATCCCGCGCGAACTCGTCGAACGCGCCATCTTCCTGCATCAGCGCAAACGGATTCACCGCGCCCGTATCCGCGAGACCGTCCGGCAGTGCCGCCTTCGCGCGCTCGAGCGTCATGATGTCCGTGTCCGATGTGGTCAGAAGTACAATCATAAGTGGTCAGTCAGTCTTTCAGCATGTCAGTCTGCCAGTTCGTAAATCAAACGCAGTGGTCATTGCTGACCAACTGAAAGACTGACAAAAAAACGCCCCGACATCCACAATAGTCGGAGCGCAAATTAGCGATACCCACGCTGAACAAGCGCGGGCATGGAAGCGCTCCCTACCGACGAGAAGCCAACTTCCAACGCGCGGGATAGGTATCCTGACTCGCGAATCGTCGCGGTTGCGGCGCCTTCCCAGTCGTCCGTGCATCGATATGGTGCATCGGCTAGACCAGTGGCAAATGCCGCAACGCTACCCGCTCACAGTGGCGCGTCCGTGGGGGATTCACACCCCCTTCCCCGTAAACCTGCGCGTTAGATATTCAGCTTATATTAAGGTACATATCAAGTCACGCGAAATCTATCACCTTGCGATATAAGTGTCAATAGAGCGTGCGAATTTGATACTGGGCATGGTTTGAGACGATTTCACAAATGCAATTTATACCTGTCATTTGTACCTGTCATTCGCAAGTTACCCCTTTCATTTCGGCAATTCATCGTCATTTCGAGCGCAGCGAGAAATCTAAAGTCGGGAACAGGTTTGCACGCGACGATTTCAGGTTTCTCACTGCGTTCGGAATGACAAGGGAAGAGCATTCGGAATAATAGATTAAGGGTCGGAATGACAACATTAAAGACTTGTGAAATCGTCTCATGGTTTAGTTACCACTTGTCATTCGTACCTCGCGCGCGTAAGATGTTGACACATTTGGCTTTGCGTTGCATACTGATAGCCCAATGTATGGGAATGCTCAAGTTTATTTGAGCAGGTTTATGGAAGACGCCCGCAACGGCTCAGGAGGGGTCCATGCAGGAAAGTGACACTCAACCCGGTATCTTCGGCGGTATTTTGGAAAAGTATGCGGACGAGTTTTGGCTGCTGTTCCGCGTTATATTCGCGATTCTGGTCTTCCTGCACGGAATCCAGAAGGCGTTCTTGCTGTGGGGATTCCCCGCCGGCGCAAACCCCAACGGGCTTGGCGCACTGGTTGATCTCGCAGGCTGGGTCGAGCTGATTTCTGCTCTGCTCATCGGTTTCGGTTTCCTGACGCGGCTCGGCGCAGGCGCTATCGCCGTAACGATGATAATCGCGTACTTCGGCGTACACGCCATGCTTAGCCCTGTCTGGCCCTGGCCGCACCTGTATCCCAATCCTCCGGACGGCGGCAATGCGTTCGTGGCGCACGGCGGCGAAGTTACCATCCTGTGGTTCATCGTTGCGGGCGTTATCGGCGTTATCGGCGGCGGTAAGTACGCGCTTGACCGCGTAGTATTCAAGCGGGAACCCCTATAAACATCGATTTCAGTATCAACAATCGTTCATAGTGCGGCCTAGTGCGGCGGGGCATCGCGCTCTGAAAGGCGGCAGTCCATGGCGCTGAACCGCAGACTCATAGTCGTGTCGAACCGTGTCCCGCCCAGTGAAAGCTTCGAAGAGCAAGGCAAAGGCGAGGCGTCGGCGGGTGGATTGGTTACCGCCGTTCGCGCCGCAATGGAACTTAGCGGCGGGATGTGGTTCGGCTGGAGTGGCCGGACCTCCCGCCGCAGAGTCACGATGGGCCCAACCGTCAGGGTGTTCGGGCGCTTGCAGCACGCCACGATGGACCTGTCCGGCGACGAGGTTAGCCAGTTCTACCTCGGCTATTCCAACCGCACGCTTTGGCCCCTGCTCCACAGCTTCCCCTCGCATGTGGATATCCGTAGCCAAACATACCGCACTTATCGCCGCGTCAACCGGCGCTTCGCCTCATCGTTGCTGCCATTGCTCAGCCGCGACGACCTGATATGGGTACAAGACTTTCACCTGTTCCACCTCGGTTACGAACTGCGCCGCATGGGTTGGCGCGGCAAGATTGGCTTCTTCCTGCATGTGCCGTTCCCGCCGGCGGAGATATTCAACATCCTGCCGTGGTCGCACGATACGCTGCAGGCGCTGCTGGGATACGACCTCGTCGGCTTGCACAACGAACGCTACATGCACAATCTCGTGGACTCGCTAGACATCGAACTCAGCGGCGAATCGCACGGCGACACCTACTACTACGAAGGCAATGCCACGCGGCTCGGTGTATTCCCCATAGGCATAGACCCGGACACATTCCGCCCGAAAAAGGCGCGCCGGGACAACGGCAGTCAGGGCGACGGCAGCGGCGGCTTCAATGGCAACGGCAAACGCAGCCTGGTCGATGAACTGTCGCTTGCGTCCACGCCCGACCTGCAGCTCATTCTAGGCGTGGACAGACTTGACTACACGAAGGGCATCCCAAACCGTCTGCGCATCTTCGAGCGCATGCTCGAGCGCCACCCGAACCTGCGTAACAAGCTAATCTACATCCAGATTTCGTCGCCGTCGCGCACGCGCGTGCCGGAATATGTGCAGGAAAAGGAACAGGTGGAGCGCCTTGTCGGCCAGATAAACGGGCGCTTTTCCGAGGCGGGCTGGGTGCCGATACGATACCTATATCGGTCGTATGCGCAGTCCGACTTGGCGGGCTTCTACCACGACGCCGATGTGTGTTTGGTTACGCCATTGCGAGACGGCATGAACCTAGTGGCGAAGGAGTTCGTCGCGGCGCAAGGCGAGGATTCGCCCGGCGTGCTGGTGCTGTCGCGCTTTGCCGGCGCAGCAAGCACAATGCACGATGCCGTCATCGTCAATCCATACGACATCGACGGCACGGCAGAAGCCACATATCAGGCGCTGCGGATGCCCCTGGAAGAGCGCCGCCGGCGCAACCGCAAACTCCTGTCCGTAGTAGAAAAGCACTCATCTCAAAACTGGAGCCGAACCTTCACCGCGACATTGCAGGCGCTCTAATCCCTTCAGAGTGCAAGGTTAGAGCCTGCCCCTGTGAAGGCAAGGGTGGTTTGGGGTAACGACAAAGGAAAGGGCGCTCCCCGCATTCGGAGAACGCCCCTGTGTTAGTTTAGTTCAATCGGTGAACTACATAACACCCTTACGCAAACGAATACTAGCAAATCCGGCATTTGTTGTCAACTCTCTGGTCAACGCTCTGATAGACCCCCCGACGGGACTTGAACCCGTATCTAACACTGCGTAAGGGTGTCGTTCTTTCCAATTAAACTACGGGGGGCATCGCAATCCTACCCAACTCCGCTAACCTTTGCAATAAAGCGCAACATCCTGACCATCCATGTTAGTTCTGCCCCCTGATGGTAAATGCCTACGGAATCTCCAGGAATACGGGCGCGAGAAGATTGTCCACCGGCACATAGTCGTCGCGCAGGAGGATGTTGCGCTTTCTGGCTAGCCAGTCGTCCAGCTCGTCTTGCGACATCACCGTCAACTCCGGGTCGCCGCGTCCCTGCGCGTGACTAGCGAAGTACACATCCGCATAAGTGAACGGCTGCATCGCCGCCGCGACGACGAATGTGAAGCGGTTGTCTTCCACGAAGTTATCGCTGTCCGCCAGCAGGTACACATGCGGGAAACTTGCCCGCAGCGTAGTAACGACCGCGCGCAGGAAGCCGCCGCTGTGGAACTTGTCCACCACATTCACCGCATATATGCCGTCGTCCGTCAGCAGCCGCTTGACCTCTTCGTTGAACTCCATAGTCGTCAGGTGGTACGGCACTGACACATCGTTGAATGCGTCGCCGATAACGATGTCGTACCTGCCCGCCTCTAATTCGGGGATAATCAGCCGAGCGTCCTGATTATGCGTGATGATCGCCGTGTCGCGCGGCATGCCCAAGTATTCGTGCGTAACCTGCGTTACCGCCGGGTCAATCTCGATGACTTCCTGACGGCTCTGCGGATATGTCGTCTGCAAGAAGCGCGGCATCGTGTATCCGCCGCCGCCGATGTACAGCACGCTGAACTGCGGCTTGTCGTGCCCGACCATCGTGGAGACGTCCGCGAATATCTTTTCGTAGCCGTACACGAAGAATGTCGGATCATCCAGATCGACATAACTGTGAATCAGCCTATCGAGCGCGAGCGTGCGCACTTCGCGTCCGTCCACCTCGCGCTCTCGCACCTTGATGCAGAAGTAGTTGCTTTCCACTTGGCACTCGGTCTGCAGCGAGTCCGTGGCAAATCCCATAGCGGCAACGCCCGCGAATAGAACCAGACCTGCCGCGCCCACGATACGCATACGCCACAAGTTGCCGAACACGATTGCCATCAGCAGCAGGAACACGGCGACGCCGAGCAGTATCGGCCGCGTGCCGAACCATTGGATGAGCGCGAAGCCGGTTACGAACACGCCGAATATGCTGCCCGCGGTGGATACGGCGTATATCTTGCCCACGACATTGCCTGTCCGCGAAAGGTCGCTCAGCCGCAGCTTTATGACGACCGGCGAAACCATGCCCAATATGACGCTCGGCACGAGGAACAGCGTGGATGTTATCAGCACGATGCGCGGCAGGATGTGCAGCGAGTCGTACAATCGCGAGACGATTTCAAGCAGCGGCAGGACGCTCAGGCTGGTTAACCCGGCTCCGAACAGTAATATGCCCAGCGTCTTGGGCGTGGGGAACCGGTCCGCCGTCAAGCCGCCGAGGTAGTTGCCGATGCTGATTCCCGCCAGCACCACGCCGATGATGCTAGTCCAGGTGAACAGCGACACGCCCACCGTAGGCGCAAGCAGCCGAGACGCGACAATCTCGATTATCAGCCCGCAAGCGCTCGCCGAAAAGACGACAAAGTAAGGCGCTATCCCCGCAGCAACACGACGCATTCCCCCTCCATAACTTTCAACCCGTCATTCCGCGCTGTTCTTGTCATTCCAGCACTATTCTTCTTGTCATTCCGAACGCAGTGAGGAATCTAAAGCCTGTCCCTGCGAGGCAGGGATCATTGCACATAAGCCAATTTACGACTTTAGATTTCTCGCTTTCGCTCGAAATGACAAGGAAATTAGAGCCATCGTCGAAATGTCCACAAAGCCTAACCACTGACATCTGACCACTGAAAACTGACCACTGAAAACTGACCACTACCGCGTGCGTGGGTTTAGCACATCGTTTAGCGAGTCACCCAGCAAGTTCCAGGCAAGCACCAGCGCCAGCGCCACTACGCTGGGCGCAATCAGCAGCCAAGGAACTTCGCGCAGCGCGCTGATGCTGCCAGCCTGCAATAGCATCTGCCCCAGGCTCGGACGCGGCGGCTGTATGCCCAGCCCCAGCCAGCTGAGGACTATTTCAGCGCCGATCATCGCGCCCATGCCCGCCGAGACGCTGACGGCTACGGGGCTGATGACATTGGGAAGCAGATGCACAAACAGCACGCGAGGAGTACTCGCGCCCGCCGCGCGCGCCGCCTCCACGAACGGCGTCTCCTTCAGAAACAGCACTTGCCCCCGCACAAGGCGCGCCATTCCCACCCAGCCGAAAGCGACCAATGCGAGCGATATGACAAAGTAGTCCACTATGCCGGTGCGCACTATGCCGTCGATTCCGGTGCTCTCTTCGATTTGGCGCGCCATATCAATGAAGCGCGGCCTGAGCGCGGCGGCGATGATTATCATGAACAAGATGTCAGGGAACGCGGCGAACAGTTCGCCGACGCGCATGATAAGCCCGTCGATCCATGCGCCGAAGTATCCCGATATCAATCCCATCGTAATGCCGATGAGCAAGCCGCCCGTCACCATCGAAACAAGCGTTATGATGACCGTATTCTGAATGCCCCACAGCACACGAGACAGCACATCCCGTCCGCCGAAATCCGTGCCTGCCCAATGCTCGAGGCTCGGCGGCTTGCGGATGGCGGTGTAATTGACTTCCGTGTAGTCATAAGGCGCAACCAGCGGCGCGAATATGCCCGCGAAGTATATGATAGCGAGCACGACCATGCAGACGATGGCAATCTTCTTGCGCACAAGGCGCTCCATCGCCCGCCTGAGATGTCCTTTGCTTCTTTCCCGCGCTTCCGCGGCTTCGGCGACTTCTGCCACTGCCATGATTAAGTCTTTCAGTCGGTCAGTTTATCGGTATGTCGATAGTTCGCTACTTCGGCTAACGATTGATTTCGCTACTGATACCGTATCCGCGGGTCTATGAAGGCGTAGGTTATATCCGCCAGCAGGTTGGCGATGACGAACCCCGCCGAGCCGAGTATCCCCACCGCCAGTATGATGGGATAGTCGCGGTTGAAGATGGAGTCTATGGTGAAGTTGCCGACTCCCGGAATGCCGAGTATGCGCTCGACGATGAAGCTAGTGATGAATATGCCCGCCAGCGAGAATGACAGCAAGGTAACGATGGGAATCATCGCGTTCTTCAACACATGACGCACATCGACCGTGACTACCGAAAGTCCCTTGGCATTTGCGGTTCGGATGAAATCCTGCCCGAGAACGTCTAAGGTGCTCGCGCGCATGAAGCGCACCAAGCCCGCCACTCCGAATACGCCCAATGTGATGACCGGCGTGATAATACGCGGGTCCAAGAGTCCACCCCATCCGGAGCAGGGAACCAGGCTCAGTTTCAGACACAATCCCCAGAGGACGAACGGGATGGTAATCATGATAGGGATCGAGCTGAAGAACAGCGCTATCGCGACGACGGCAGGGTCCAGCCAAGTGCCTTGCCGGTGGGCGATGTAGAAGCCTAGAGGCAGACCGATGACGAGGCTGGCAAACATCACTGCGATATTGAACTGGAAGGACACCCACATCTTCGGGAACAGCAACTCGGATACCGAGCGCCCGCGATAGCGGTAGCTCTCGCCGAAGTCGCCGCGCACTACGCCCCACATGTATGTCGCGTACTGCACGCCGAACGGCTTGTCCAGCCCAAGTTGCCCGCGTATCTGCTGCGCCGCCTCTTCATTGTAGCGGCTGCCGAGAATGACTTCGGCAGGATCGCCGGGACCAAATCTCAGCAGCGTAAAGGTAACGAGACTTGTCGCTATCAGCAGCACGGGCAGCCAAAGCAAGCGGCGCGCTATGTACACCCACATAGTAAAGTCTTTCAGTGGTCAGTGGTCAGTGGTCAGTGGTCAGTGGTCAGTGTGTCGGTTGTTAGTGGTCAGTCGGTCAGGCATTCAGCGCGGCAGCCGGCGAACTTCTTCGATGGCGCCCACAACAGCGCAAGGATAGCCTGTACTCAGATGCTACGCAACGCCGTCACTGCCCGACAACTGAAAACTGACGACTGAAAACTAAAAACTCCTTACCAACTCCGATGCACCAATATGCGCGACCTATCGGCTTCGCTCAGGTGTCGCTCTATCTTGCTGGCAAAGTCGGCTATCGTCTCTTCGACGCTGCCATTGCCGGTGTCCAGCGAAATCTTGCGGCGCAGCGTGGAGTTGGCGACCGCCTCTTCGTAGCGGCTCAGCACGGTCGGGATGTCGTCCACCGTCAAGGGGCTATGCTCGCGCGGGTCAGCCTGCATGCGCTGTGCGATGACCTCGGCGGACGCCTTCACATGCACCAGCACGATGTCCGGCGCGAACCGCAGGATGCTGTCTTCCACCTGCCGCGAGACCGTCTTGCGGTCGTGGTCCTGGTGGTCTGCGCCGTAGCCGAAATACATCGGGCTGTACACCGCGTCGTCGATGTGCAAGCCGATAGCCATCCAGTCCGGACCGAGCCACGAATTCGGCTGGATGTGGTAGTACAGGCTGTGCCGCTGCGTCATCTCCCTGAGGATGGGGCTGAGCGCGAGCACCTGCTGTCGCTCTTCTTCGGTCATGTCCGGCTGCGGATGCCCCGATGTGTGCGGCAGCTTCCAGTGGTCGTGAATCAGAGGAAAGCGCGCGCCGATGTTCGCCTCCATCCAATCGTCGATAGCAAACGCCAGCGTGCTAGTCCCCGTGTACTCGCATCCCGCCAATATCAGTCGCATTTTTATCCTCCGGTGAGAAGTATTTCAGTCTGTCAATTTGTCAGTGCGTCAGTCTGACTAACTGAAAGACTGACGCACTGTTAGACTAACATGCTAGTTGTCGTAGTCGAAGTACACGTACCGCAGCTTGGGGATGGTCATCGGCACTAGGCGATAGTCCTTGATGTGCGGCTTGAGCAGCAAGTTGCGCTCGCTGCGGTACCACAGCGGCACCCACGCGGCATCGTCTATTATCATCTGCTCCACCTGATTATACAACTCGACCCGCCGCGCGGAATCTCGTTCAACGCGCGCCTCTTCCAGCATCGCGTCAACCGTCGCATTCGAATATGCGCCGTGGTTGGTCTCGCTTTCGGTGTGGAACAGGATGTCCAGGAAGTCCTGCGGGTCCGGGTAGTCCGCCTGCCAGCCGAGCGCGTATATCTGGAAGTTGCGCCGGTTCAGGTCTTGCAAGTATGTCGCCCACTCGGACTGCTGAATCTCCACTTCCACGCCGAGACCTGTCTTCCACATTTCTAGGATGACCTGCATGTCGATGCCGATGTCGCCGCCCGTGCCGGACACGGACAGCACGATGCGCGGTCCATCGTCAGCGTAGAACGACTCGCCTTCGCCAAGTTGGAAGTCGCCGGATGCGCTTGCTTCGTCGCAACGGGCAGCGTTGGCGTATGCAGACGCGCAGATTTCGTCAACGGCGCGCTCTAGGTCATACGTCAAGCCTTCGATGTCATCGGTATAGCCGGGGAAGCCGGGCGGGAGTATGCCGTATGCCGGCACCGTCAGTCCGGACAGCACTTCGTTCGCGATGAGTTCCTTGTCGATGGCGTAGTTCAGCGCGCGGCGGAAGTGTAGGTCGTCGAACGGCGGATTGTCCACATTGAAGCCGATGTACGACACGCTGAAGCCCGGCGGCGCGACCTTCAACTCTGCGTTCAGCGGCTCGTTCGGATCGCTCAGCCGCTCAAGGTCGAACAGCCCGACGCCCGTGATGTCTATCTCGTCGTTCTCGTACAGCGCCATCGCCTGACCGCCCGCCAAGTTGAACACGGCTTGGTCTATATACGCCGGCTCGCGGTAGAAGTTGTCGTTGCGCTCCAAGATGATGTGCTCGCCTATCCGGTATTCCTTCAGCTTGAACGGACCCGTCGAGTTGGGCGCGTCAGTCCAGTTGTCGCCGCCCGCTTCCACATTCGCCTTGTCCACCACGAAGGCGGTCGGGTATGTCAGCTTGGCGAGGAAGTATGCGATGGGCGCGTCAATGGTGATTTCGAGTGTGCGCTCGTCGATGGCTTTGACGCCGGTAATCTCGGTCGCCTCGCCGTCCAGCACTTCGGTTACGCCCACTATGTCGCTGAGATAAGTGCGCGCGACCGGCGACGCCAGTTCGGGGTCTGCCGCGCGGTTGAGCGAATAAACGAAGTCCTGTGCCGTTACGGGCTTGCCGTCCGCGAACTTGGCGTCGGGCAGCAGGTGGAATGTATAGACCATGCCGTCGTCGCTAATCTCCCACCGTTCCGCGATGTCCGGCACTATCTGCAAGTCGGTGTTCAGCGTAACCAGCCCGCTGTACACCTCGCCCACGATGAACGCGGATGTGGTATCGGATGTCTTGTGCGGGTCGAGCGTCGGCGGGTCGCTGAACAGCCGGCGCATCACGCCGCCTACGGGCTTGTCGCTGTCGCGCTCGGTCGATGCCGCGCTTATGGCGGGAGAGGCAGTCGGCGGCGCTGTCTGCACCGGAATGCTTGTCGGTGTGCCGGACGGCGCAGACGTGCTAGGCGTGCTTTGCTGCTGTGCAGAAGATTGCATAGCAGCCGGTGATTCCGGCGTCGCGGTCGCCTCTGCCGTAGTTTCGCTGCCTGCGGTCGGCTGCGCGACGGCTGGGGCCGGCTCTTCGACAGCGACATCCGAGCTGCATGCAAGCAGCGCGAATATCGCTACCAGCATCATCGGGATAATCATAAATCTGCTTATGTTGTTCACCATGTTTATCACCCCCGTCCTAACCTTCCCTCTTCAAGTGGGAAGGGACTCTATTCATCCTCAAAACGCTATTAATTTAACGAAAAGAGAAATGTACATTAGCACGAAAAGTCGCGTCTATTATAATTATGATGTACTTTCGTCATTTCCGATTTTTGTCGTCAGCCATGCCTTGATGAAATCGTCGAGTTCGCCGTCTAGCACGGCATCGACGTCTGAGGTGTCGTAGCCGGTGCGGTGGTCTTTGACCATCTTGTACGGATGCAGCACGTAGCTGCGAATTTGGTTGCCCCATTCCGGCGACACATGCTCGCCCTTGAGCCGCGCAATCTCGCGCGCCTTTTCTTCCATCTCCCGCTCGACCAGCCGCGACAGCAGTATTCGGATCGCGATTTCGCGGTTCTGGTGCTGCGAGCGCTCGTTCTGGCAGCTGACGCGGATTCCTGTCGGCAGGTGGGTTATTCGCACCGCGGTCGAGTTCTTCTGCACATTCTGCCCGCCGTGTCCGCCCGCGCGGAACACATCTACCCGCAGGTCGTCCGGGTTGATGGCGACATCGACGCCTTCCTCCACTTCGGGCAGCACTTCCATCAGCGCGAACGATGTATGCCGCGCGTGGTCGGAGTCGAACGGCGATAGCCTGACGAGCCGGTGAACGCCGCGTTCCGCTTGCAGATAGCCGTAAGCGAACCTGCCCGTAACCTGAATCACCGCGCTCTTGATGCCGGCTTCGTCGCCGACCGACACATCCAGCACATCCTGCTTGAACCTGCGCTGTTCTGCCCATCGCAGGTACATCCGCATCAGCATGCTTGCCCAGTCCTGCGATTCTACGCCGCCTGCGCCTGCGTGCAGCGCGACGATGGCGTTGCGCTCGTCGTACGGACCGGACAGCGTCAGATCGAATTCCAGCTCGGCGAGTCTGCGCCGCATTTCTGCCAATTCCTGAACAAAGGTGTCCAGCAGAGAATAGTCTCCCTCCTCGATGGAGAGCAGCAGCAAGTCTTCGAGCGATTCCGCCTGCGTTTCGAGCGTACGCCAGTCTGCGACCTTTCCCTTGAGGTCGGACAGCCGCTGCATCTTGCGCTGCGCCGCTTCCGGCACATCCCAAAAGCCTTGCGCCGTCGCCTCTTCTTCGAGCGCGGCTATCTCCTTCTCATCAACAGGCAGGTCAAAGACGCACCAGAAGTTCGGCAATCCTGCCCCTCACATCCGCAATCTGACTCTTAATATCCTGCATCGTAACTAGCATCCTCGCGAGTCGCTGTGTAAATTATGAAACGCGCTTCCTGCAAAAGTGGTTAGCAGCCGCGCCGTAAATGATTATATCAGCGTAACCGATTAGTATAAACTAATCTTGATATATGCCGTGCCGCTCGCCTGCCCATGGTCTTTTGGTTGTCACCCTGCCATTATCTTTCGATTGTCACCCTGAACGAAGTGAAGGGACTAAAATCGCCGTGTGAAAACAAGGCAACCCATAGTCAGCAATTTTAGATTTCTCGCTTCGCTCGAAATGACAGGTATAAATTGCATCTGTGAAATCGTCTTGTGAATATTGGCAATGTTGGCGCGTGATGATTGACGGTGTACAATCCTGTTCTATCGATACCTGATTGCAAACAACGACGCGCCTGAGGCAGGCCAATTAAGGCAAGCATAGAGGCAGCCCATAGGAGCATGCCAAAAAGGCAGGAATGGAGAAGGTGAATATGCTGGACTTGCTCATCGCCAATGGGCTTATCATCGATGGTACTGGCAGTCCCGGCTTTTACGGTGCGGTGGGCGTTGAGGGCGATGTGGTGCGCGTGTTTCGCGGCGACATCAGCGGCGTCGATGCGACGCGCACAATTGACGCCACCGACCATGTTGTCTCGCCCGGCTTTATCGACATGCACTCACACGCCGGTCTGGTTATATTGTCCGAACCGGAGCATCATCCAAAGGTGCGGCAAGGCATCACCACCGAGCTCATCGGCGTGGACGGCAATTCCTACGCGCCGTTCCACAAGCACGAAGACTTTCTCGACTTCGTTGCGCTCAATTCCGGCCTTGACGGCAACCCGCCCTTGCCCGGCAGGTGGTCCACGGTTGAGCAGTATCTCGCCATGTTCGACCGGAAGACGGCTGTGAACATCGCGTACATTCTGGGCAATGCGCCGGTGCGCATCAACGCCGTGGGCTGGGACGACAGACCCGCGACCGAGTCCGAGATTGCGGACATGAAGGCGATTACCCGCGAGGCGATGGAGGAAGGCGCTGTTGGGCTGTCCACCGGGCTGGACTACCCGCCGGGCAGTTACGCGGACACGGACGAACTCGTTGAACTGAGCGAGCTTGTCGCGGATATGGGCGGCTTTTACCACACGCATGTGCGCTATCGGCTCGGCGACCGCTATCTCGACCCGTTCCGCGAGGCGCTCGAAATCGGCACGCGCAGCCGCATCCCCGTGCACATCACGCACTTCTTCCAGCGCGCCCCCAGCACCGGCGGCGGGCAGGGGCTGCTCGACCTAGTTGAAGACGCGGCGGACGGCGGGCAGGATGTTACTTTCGATAGCTACCCGTATGTGTTCGGCAGCACGCGCTTGCTGATTATGGTGCCGGATTGGACGCACGACGGCGGCGTCGCGAATCTGAAAGCGGCGCTGGCATCGGAGGACGCGCGCAAACGTCTGCGCCGCGAGATGGAACCGCGCGGGCCCTCTTGGGACAATGTCTGGCTGACATACTTCAAGCAGCCGCACAACCACTTGTATGAGGGCATGTCAGTGGAGGCGATCGCCGCCGTGCGCGGGCAGCATCCGGTCGATGCGATATGCGACCTGCTGCTCGAAGAAGACTTGCAGACCTGCTATGTAACGGACGGCGCGAACGGCAACACGCTGCCTGCGTTCGTCAGCCATCCGCTGTCGATGGTTGGCAGCGACGCCGTGCTGGTAGGCGATTTCCCCAGTCCGCGCACTTATGGCTGTTTCCCCGTCATTCTCGCCGAGTATGTGCGTGAGGAAAACCAGCTCTCGCTGCCGGAGGCGATACGCAAGATGACATCGTTCGCTGCGCAGCGCATCGGACTGAGCGACAGGGGCATCTTGCGGGACGGCATGAAAGCGGACATCACCGTGTTCCACCCGCGCAATGTGCACACTCCCGCCACGCGCACAGAACCCAAGCAGTTCCCCATCGGCATCGAATACGTCATCGTCAACGGTACTGTCGTCATAGACAACGGCGAACACACCGGCGCGCTGCCGGGTCGCTCCGTCGGCAGGTAGCGGATAACCATGCCATCGCCAAATACGCCGCCACGAAATGCACAGATGTCGAATAAGCAGCCGCCGGACTCTCATTCGTCAGGCACGCAGTTGGCACAAGAGCGCGAGCAAGTCGGCGAATCCAGCCACGAGTACGACAAAGATGTGCATGCCAGCCTGCCGCCAGCCACTCAATCGCAGCACTCGCACGCCGGTCAATCCGTCCGCGTGCGCCTTGATGATGCATTGAACAACCTGCCGCGGCAGTGGGATGCCGACCCCTTGCCGCACATAGAAGCCGCGTTGAATGCGTCCGGCAGAAAAATCGTCATATTGGACGACGATGTGATGGGCACGCAGAGCGTCCACGACATCGCGGTGCTGATGGACTGGTCGGTGGACGCGCTGTGCTCGGAGTTGGAATCGGACAGCCGCGCGTTCTTCGTGGTGACCAACGCGCGCACGATGCCCGAATCGCAGGCGCGGACGGTCAGCGCATTCATCACGCGCAACCTGTGCGAAGCGGCGCGGCAGGCGGGCGTCGATTTCTCGATAGTGAGCCGCCTTGATTCCACCCTGCGAGGACACTTCCCCACCGACATGCGCGCTATCGAATCCGCGCTCGCTCAAGATTCGTCCGCCAAACCCGCAAGCGACAAGGCTGGCAATCCTAATCCGAGCGGCTGGATAATCGCGCCGCTGTTCTTAGAAGGCGGCCGCTTCACCATCAACGACACGCAGTATGTACTAGACGGCGAGTGGCTAGCACCCGTCGGCGAAACCGAGTTCGCCCGCGACCCAGCGTTCGCCTTCACATCGTCCAACCTGCGCAAATGGGTCGAAGAAAAGACCTCGGGCGAAGTGCCAGCCGATTCAGTGGCGAGCGTCAGTATCGAAGACCTGCGGCTAGGTGGTCCCGAACGAGTAGCAGCGATTCTATCGACTCTCTCGAATAGCGGCATCTGCGTCGTGAGCGGCGCGAACAACCGCGACATGGAAGTGTTCGTGCAAGGCATGCTGCAAGTCGAATCGGGCGGCAGGCGATTCCTGTTCCGCGCCGCCGCATCGTTCATCAAGGCGTTGTTGGGGCAGACTGAACGCCAATTGCTGACGCCCGCCGAACTCGGCATGAGCGCCGGCAGCGTGGGCAGCGACAACGGCATGCTAATCGTCGTAGGCTCGCACGTGCCGCGCACGACCGGGCAGCTCGACCACCTGCTCGCGAACACCGGCGCGCGCGGCGTGGAAGCGAATGTCAGCCACTTGCTTGCGGACAGCACGCGCCAAGCCGAGATTGACCGCAGCATCCGCGCCGCCGAAGACGCCGTCCGCGAAGGCAAGGACGCCGTGCTGTACACCAGCCGCGCGCTCGTTGAGGGACGCAGCGCAGACCACAGCCTCGCCATCGGACACCAGGTATCGCAGGCAATCTCCGAGATTGTCGCGGGCATCGGCGTGCGCCCACGCTGCGTCGTGGTAAAAGGCGGCGCGACATCATACGCGGTCGCGACGAAGGCGCTTACTGTACGGCGCGCATGGTCGCCGGGACAGGCAGCGCCGGGCGTGCCGGCTTGGATACTCGGCGACGAGACGCTGCATCCCGGCATGCCCTGCATCATATTCCCCGGCAACGTGGGCGACGACGATGCCCTGACAAACCTAGTCGTAAGGCTGAATGACAGATGACCCGCAGAACACCGAAACGCAGATCAGGTACACGCAACTCGCCCGCGCGTAACTCACCCGCAAGCAGGCAAGACACGCGCAGAACGCGAACACCACGCGGAAATGCGAATGTACGCGGCGGAAACGCGCAGAGTGGCAATGCACGCGGTCGTAACACAAGTGGCAAGAACTCCGACAGCGAAAATGCGCGTGGCAGAAATCCGCGCAGCAGGAATACGGACAGTCAAATTGAGCGCGGCAGGAATGCTCGCCGATCGAAAGTGCAAGGTGGAAATACCCGCAACGCAGCCGCGCGCAGCGACAAGCCGGACATCAACACCGCGCAGGTTTATGAAGTGGAGACTGTCATTGGGTTAGAGGAGTACGCCCGCCGTGAGATACGCAGGCTGTTCGGCAAGGCGTCGTCGGGCAGGGCAGTGTTGGGCAGGGCAGTGTTGACTAATGGCGGCGGCGCTGATGGGCGCTTTGGCTTGCGCTTTGACGGCAGCATCCGCCGCTTCGGCGAACTCCGCACGATAACCGCCATCCACAGAGTCGAAACATTCGCCGTGCCGCGTCCGCGCGCGCTGCTCGGGCATCAGCATTTGACTCGCCTGCTCAGCGCAATTCGCAGCGTACTGGACGCTCGACCTGACGGCGCGTTTCGCACATTCCGCATTGCGGCGGCAGGATCGGACAGCGGCGTCTATGCTCGGCTCCGCGAGGAAATCGCCGCCGCCATCGCGCTCGAACCGACCGAAGACGCCGCGAATCTGCAAATCGCCGTGCGCCGCGCGACCGAAGACGAAGGTGGCTGGCAGGCACTCATCCGCACAAGCCCTTTGCCGCTGTCCGCGCGCAGGTGGCGTGTCTGCGACATGCAGGGCGCGCTCAACGCCACCGTCGCGAGTGTGATGGTGAATCTCGCCAAGCCGCGCCAAGACGAGCACGTGCTGAACCTATGCTGCGGCAGCGGCACTCTGATGATAGAGCGGCTCGGCATGGGACGCGCCGCGAGCGTTACCGGCGTGGACATCAGCGAATCCGCGTTGCAGTGCGCCGATGCCAATCTGCGCGCCGCCGGACATCGCACATCGGTGTCGATGCTGCAAGCCGACTGCGCCGACATCCCCCTGCCTGACGCCGGCGTGGATACGATAACAGCAGACTTGCCGTTCGGCATGGTGCAGGAAGGCTTGCCAAAAGGTGCCGAAATCGCATCTCTATATCGCGCCGCGCTCGCCGAAGCCGCCAGAGTCGCCGCGCCGGATGCCGCGTTCGTCGCCATCACCACGCGCCACCGCGCAATGCTCGACGCCATCTCAGAGTCCTCGCAGTGGGACTTGAACAAGGAAATCCCTATCAGCATCCCATACCGGCGCGGCTATATCCGCCCGCGCATCTACCTACTGCGACGCGCCACAAATATGGGCGGTCGGCTATAATTTCTGCAATTGAAATTGATGTACAGGATGTATGGGATGTATGGAAAGATGGTACGGGAGCAATTCGCGGATTACCTGCATCGGCATTCCCGGAATAACCGGAGGGCAACAATATGAAACAACTCACACTACAACCCATTCGCGGCGTGCGGGGCGAGATACGGCTGCCCGGCTCCAAGAGCATGTCCAACCGCGTGCTGCTGCTCGCCGCGCTTGCCGAGGGCACGACGCAGGTTCGCAACTTGCTGGAATCCGACGACACCACGCACATGCTGAACGCGCTCGCCGCGTTGGGTGTGCGAATTCGCCACTCCGACGATGGCGCGTACTGCGAGGTTACCGGGCTTGGCGGCGCGTTCCCTGAAGGCGAAGCGACTCTGTTTCTCGGCAACTCCGGTACGACGATGCGCTCGCTGTGCGCCGCGATTTGCGCGGGCAACGGTCGATACACGCTCACAGGCGAGCCGCGCATGCTGGAGCGTCCGATTGGCGATCTTGTGGATGCGCTGCGGCAGGTTGGCGCGCGGATTGCGTACACCGGCGCGGACGGCTACCCGCCCCTAGCCATCGACGCGTGCGGGTTGAAAGGCGGCACGGTTCGCATTCGCGGCAACATATCCAGCCAGTACCTCACCGGCATGCTGATGGCTGCGCCTATGGCTCTCGCGCCGCTGACCATCGAAGTCGAGGGCGATTTGGTATCCAAGCCATATATCGAGATGACGCTCGACGTGATGCGGCGCTTTGGCATCGAGGTCGAACGCAGCGACTACGAATGGTTCCGCCTGCCCGGCAACCAGCACTACACATCGCCCGGCAGCATACTCGTGGAAGGCGATGCGTCGTCCGCGTCATACTTCCTGTCCGCCGGCGCGATTGGCGGCGGTCCTGTGCGCGTCAACGGCGTGGGCGACGACAGCATTCAAGGCGACATCGCGCATGCGGAGGTTCTGCAGCAGATGGGCGCGAATGTGTCCAGCGGGCCCGACTGGATCGAGATTTCGCGCGGTTCGCTGACGGGTATCGACGCCGACCTGAACCACATTCCGGACGCCGCTATGACTGTCGCGGTTACGGCGCTGTTCGCCGAGGGCAAGACGACGATTCGCAATGTGCACAACTGGCGCGTCAAGGAGACCGACAGGCTCGCGGCGATGGCGACTGAGCTGCGCAAAGTTGGCGCGGGCGTCGTGGAAGGCGAGGACTACATCGAGATTACGCCGCCGGCTAACATCCGCACCGCCGTCATCGACACCTACAACGACCACCGCATCGCAATGTGCTTCTCACTCGCCGCGCTAGGCAATTCCAGCATCACCATCAACGATCCCGACACCGTATCCAAGACCTTCCCCGACTACTTCGACCGGCTGCGGGAGATTTGCGAGTAGGATAGGGCAGTGTGTAGGCGCTCTGCCCCCATCCCTAAACCTTCAAGACGATTTCACAAATCCCTATCGTTGTCATTCCGAACGCAGTGAGGAATCTGAAATCGTTGCATGCAAACCTGTTTCCGGCTTTAGATTTCTCGCTTCGATCGAAATGACAGGAAAATGGCGAAATGTCAACACCACCTAGAAGGAAACGCTATCTAATCCTCCTACGCCAGCGTGGGCATCACCTTATCGGCGAAGAGCTGCATTGATTGCTTTATCTCTTCGTTGGTCAGGCGGCCTCGGCGGTTGAACTCCAAGATGCACTCGGTCATGCCGGGCAGGTCTGCGCGCAGTTGGCTTAGCTGCTCAATGCAGCCTTCCGGGCTGTCGTAGATGGAATACTTCAGCGCCTCATCAAAGTCCCAAGTCGCCCAGCCGCCTACGCCGCTTGTGAAGCTGTGCCGCGCCGTGCCTATCGATGACGCCGTAGGGTCCGGCGCCGCCGTGTTCACCACATCATCGTCGCGCCAATTGCGCCGCATCAGTTCGTGCGCCTTCTCGCGCGTCTCCGCGACGAAGAACGATATGTTCACATGGAACGGCTGCGGATGCGCGGCGATTTTGCCTTTCGTAGCCTGCTCGAACTCGCGCAGGCGGTCGATCATTCTCGGCATCGGCTGGCTCAGCGTCGTGCCGATGACGCCCAGACCCATGCGCGCCGCATACGGGAATGTTTCGTCGCTGTTCGCGGCGAGCAGCAGCGGCGGGAACGGCTCTTGCACCGGCTTCGGCATCACCAGCAGGTCCTTCATCCCCCAGTATTCGCCCTCGAAGTTCGCGCGCTCTTGCGTCCACGCTGCCTTCAGCAATTCGATGCCCTCTGCGACGCGAGCGCGGCTTTCTGCGCTGCTAATGTCGCCCGCCTGACCGAATGCCTGACCGGACGGCGATCCCCAACGCCCGCCAAGGCACAGGTCGAGCCTGCCGTTTGTCAGAATGTCGCAGGTTGCCGCTTGCGTAGCCATGTGGATGGGATGGTGCAGCGGGAACTGCGCCGCCAGCGTGCCGAAGCGGATGCGCGGCGCGAGGTGGGCGGCGGAACACGCCACCATCAGCGGATTGGACATCGGGCGGCCGGGGAAGAATGTCGATTCCGCGAGCCACGCCGTCGTAAAGCCGAGCTTGTCAGCGAGCGCAATCTGCTCGATGGTCTCCCAGTGGCGGCGCGCCACCGATGAGCCTAAGTATCCGGGGACTTGCCAAAACGCGCCAAATCTCAATATGGGTAGCCTTGTCCTCTCGCCTATAGGTGAATGCTTTAGGTGGATGTTTAGGTGGATGTTTAGGCGGATGCTTTGGATGGATGCTATTAGGTCGCGGTGATATAGAGTTGCAGTATTGATGTGTATTATACTGCCCATCCTAGCCTTCCCCCACAGGTAGAAGGAACTGCTATGGCAGGCGGATGGAAAGGCACTCTTCGGCTAGGACGCCGGTTATGACTTCGATTCGGTCATTCCAGCGGCACATTTGCAGCAGGCGTTCGAGTGTGTAATCGCCCCACATCGTCTGTTCGGCGGTCGGTCTGCCACCCATTACCAAGCACGCGATGTTCGCGTTCATCATCGCGCCGCAGCACATCGGGCATGGCTCGAATGTCGTGTACATCGTAGCGCCTGCCATGTTGTCCGTGCCGAGCACGACTGACGCCTCCCGCAGCGCGACAGATTCCGCGTGCGCCGTCGGATCATTTGTCGTCGGTACGAGATTGCGGCCGCGCGCGATAAGCTCGCCGCCAAGTACAATCACCGACCCAACGCCGACATTGCCCTCATCCGCCGCCCGCTGCGCCTCTTCGAGCGCGATCCGCATATACCGTTCGTGAACTGCTGTTGTGGTCACTGTGGTCACCGTTGTCATAGCGGTCATGGCTGGCTCTTTATGCGACAGGATATTCCTTGCGCTTGTTCGCCCTTACTCTGCCCCATCCTGCCTATACGCAGCGCAATCGTTGAGTGCATCGATTAACAACTCACCGCCTCTGCCTCTAGCGCCTCTGCCTCTATCGCCGGCGTCTCTAGCGGGATTTCGATAAGCATTTCGGTGTATTCGTCGGGCTGGGATTCTACGGTGATGGTGCCGCCGTGTTGACGCACTATGTCGTTGGATATTGCCAAGCCGAGGCCCGTTCCCTTGTCGGTGGGCTTGGTGGTGAAGAACGGGTTGAAAATCTTGTCGATGATGTCCGGAGGCATGCCGCCGCCGTTGTCTCTGATGCGGATTTGGATATTGTGATCGCTCCTGTGCGTGGCAATCCATAGCGTCGGCATGTACGGCTCGGAGTCCGCCGGGTGTCCCTCTGCGGCAATTTCCGCATCTATCGTGCGCCGCTTTTCGTCCGTGGCGTCGCAGGCGTTCCCGACCATGTTCAGGAAAACACGGCCCAAGTCTCGCGGCACGACATTCACCTCGCCCATGTTCGGGTCCAAGTCGCGCTCTATGCCAAGCTGGAACTCGGTGTCGAGCGCGCGCGCGCTGTGATATGCCAGCCGCGCGTGTTCGTCCAGCAGCGAGTTTATGTCGGTCATACGCTGTTCGCCCGTGTCCCTGCCCATCATCAGCATGTCGTTCACGATGCGGTTTGCGCGGTCGCCGTGAGTACGGATGCGTTCCATGTTGCCGGTCAGGTCGCCGGTTATCTCATCTAGGTAATCCTTGTCCTCTTCGTCCAGGTCATCCGCGACATCCGTCATCAGTTCGCCGAGCTCGTCAAGCAACTCTTCCGATGCCTCCGAGAAGTTCTTAATGAAGTTCAGCGGATTGCGGATTTCGTGCGCGACGCCGGCGGTCAGCTCGCCCAGCGCCGCCAGCTTCTCTCGCACCACAATCTGGTCTTGCGCGCGTTCTAGGTCCGCAAGCACGGTCTCCAGCTCTTCGTTCTTGTTCAGCAGTTCATCGGCGAGTTCTTCTACGAGGTTCAGGCGCTGCGCCTCAAGCGAATTTCGGCGGAACACTTCGAGCGCACGCGCCATGTCCGCCACTTCGTCTCGACCGTCCAATTCGACCTCAGTCTCCAAATCGCCGCCCGCCATTTCCAACATGCGGTCGTGTAGCGTCCACAAGCGGCGCAGCAGCATTCGCCCGACAAACAACCACGCTATCAGCGCGCCAACGATGCTAACCGCGCTAATCGCCAGCAGCAGCGTCCTGCCCGTCAGTATCGCCTGCGCGGATGTTAATGTCGCCTCATCCGCGCTGGTTCGTGCCGATTCTACCAGCGCATCGACTTCTTGCACCAGCGTGGACGCGATGGCGCGGTTGAGCGCGAGCAGGTCTTGTTGCTGCTGCTTTATCACAAGCTGCCGTTCAAGCAGGTCGAATCCGCTGTCCGTGCCGGTGCCAAGCTCTACAAGGCGGCTCATCAGCGGCAATATCTGAGGACGGTAGGGCCAGCCTTCGAGCGCCGCCAAGTTGCGGTCCATACTGCCTGCGGCAGACTCGAAACGTTCGCGCAGAGGCTCGATGTGCGGCGCCGACGACACGGAGAAGGAGCTTTCCAATATCTGGCTCGCGGTAGTCGCATCGGCATGCAGACCGGCTAGGCTGCGATAGCGCGCGAGTTCAGCTTCCGAGAAGTGTTCGACGCGCTCCGCCGGCGCGTCTCCCAAATTGCGATAGCCTGTCATCGTATAGAAGAGCTGGTTGTCCACTGCGGGCACCATCACATCGTCAATCTGCTCGCGCATAATGGCGAGTTCGCTCCGCAGCGCATCTTTCTGCTCGTTAATCTCGAAAATCTCGGTCATGCCGCTTTCGATTGCGCCAATGCCGATGGTGAGGGTATCCACCTGCGAGCGTATATGTTCCGATGTGCCACCTTCGTCGTCCGATATCTGCACATCGTCAAGATTCAAGAGGTCCGTCAAGCCGGGAATATCGGGCAAGCGCTGCAAGCTGATAATCGTCGTGTCGCTCGACATATCCGCGCCAAGCAGGACGGTAAGGTGCTGGTCTAGTGAGATACGCGCGTCGTCGATAGCCGCCGATACGTCAGCAAGCTCTTCCGGACTCGTTGACGCGGTGAGCAACGGTGCGGCGTTCACCAACGTGCCGCTGTTCTGTGCGATGCCGAACGCTGCCACGACCTCCGGCAGGCTGTCTTCGTTCACCGTGCTCTGCGCCTCGCCGACGCTGTTGAACGAAATCCAGCCGACCAAACTCGCCGCGATAGTCAGCGCGACCGCACTGCCAATCGCCAAGTATAGTTGAGTGGATATGCGGTAGCGGCTCTCAAGAAGCCGTCTAATACCCGATTCAGGAGGCTGATGAGTGATCAATTCGCAACCTCTTGCCTAGTTGTCGCTCAAAGTGGTTACGGGATGGTATTCGCCGTCCTCGCCGATAACGGTGATGAACACCTGGTCCGACCCCTGATTGTCGTCGCCGAAGCGCAGCGGAAACCCTTCGATGTCGATTCCGTCCGTGCTGTTCAGTATGTCCAGGAAGCACGCGCGGTCAACATCGCGACCGCACCGCTGCAAGCCTTCAATGGCAAGCCGACCTGCCAAATAGCCCTCCAACGACACGAAACCGGGGTCGGAGAATCTGTCGTATGCGGATAGCGCTTGCAGGTACGCAGATACTATGGGCAGCGATGAGTCCGTCGGGAACGGCACGACTTGCGTAACATACACGCCCGCGCCATCCGTGCCGAGTTCGTTCGCGAGTGCGTTGCTGCCAACGAACGACACCGTCAGGAACACAGGTGATGTGCCGGTGAACCGCGCCAGTTCCACCAGCGCGGCGACGGGTTCGTACGCGCCAATCATTATTACCGCTTCAGGGTCCCCCCGGTTCAAGTCGAGCAGCGCCGCACGCACTGCCTTGGTGTTGCGCGGGTACAAGCCGATAGACACGGGTTCCATGCCGCGCCGGTCAAGCGCCTGTCGCACGCCACGATAGCCCGCCCGTCCGTACGAATCGTCCTGATACAGCACTCCGATGCTCGTTATGCCCAAGTCCTGCGTCAGGCGCTCGACCATCTCCTCGGTTTCTTGATAGTAGGACGCGCGCAGGTTGACGATGTTGTCCCAGTCGTCGTCGCGCAAGAACTCGGCGCCGGTGAATGGCGCGATGAACGGTACGCCTGCGTCCGCGGCGATAGGCGTGGCAGAGCGCGATGTGGGCGTGCCTACTTCGCCGATGAGCGCGAACACGCCCTCTTCCTCAATGAGCTTCAGCGTATTCGTGATGGCGGCTTCCGGCTCGTATGCGTCATCGAGCGATACTAGCTTCAGGATGCGGCCATTCACGCCGCCCTGTTCGTTCACTTCATGGAAGGCGGCTTCGATACCCAGCCGCATGTTGGATCCGAGTTCAAGCGCGGGACCGGACAGCGCGGCGGATTGCCCGAACAGCACCTCGTCGTCGGTTACGCCACTGCCGCCCGCGCTGGCACTGGTGGCGATTGCGCTGTTGCCAGTCGCGGCGCCAGTCACGGGGCCAGTCGCTAGGGTATCCCCCGCGCTTGCCGCCGCCTGTGCAGTTTGCGATACGGCAACGGGTGTGCTCCCTTCATTCGACCCTGTATCGGAGCAGGCGGCGAGGGCGACAGCTAGAGTTAGCAGAACGGCGGCTCCAATACTGAATGAAGTAAGTGGAGCCGGGATGTTCATTTCTCCCTCCGCTTGACTAATCGCAAGTGGTTGCGGTCACATTCGCGCTTGTAGTCCACCTCGTCCATCATGGATTTGACCAGATGGATGCCCAGCCCGCCAACGGGTCTGTCCAGCATAGGTGCTTCGGTGTCCGGTTCCGGCGCGTCCGTCAGTGGGTTGAACGGCGGACCCGCGTCAACCAGGTCCACGGTGAGCTCGCTCGGCTCGGAAGTGATAATAATCTCGAAAGCCTCGCCGGAATCGCCGCCGTACGCGTACTCCATGATGTTTATTCCCAGCTCCTCGATGACCAAGTTCATCGTAAAGAGAAGTTCGGGCGGCCATTCTTCCTGAAGGCTGATGGATTCGATCGCATCAACGATGCGGTTCAATGCTTCAGGCGAAGATTCGATATTCAGCGATACTTTTGCGCTCAAGGCTGGCACTCAACTTCGGCGTAGGGTTGAACAAGTGTTATCGTCGGACTGCGCTGCGCCGTCCGCGAATGAGCTTATGGGATTGTCCGGCACGGCGTCCGCGAAGTCGAACGCGCCGCGGTTCATTGCAGTGCGGATGTCGGACATGACACCGTAATCGGAGATGATGACGGAGCGGATGTCGCGGTGCACGCGCTGGCGAACCATAGCTTCAATCTCAGGTTCGTCGTCCACCACCAAAATCTTGTATTCGGCTTCCCTCACGGAATTCCTCCCAATTCGTGCGGATATTGCAACCGGCTATGTGGTTGTTTGGACTATGCGCTTATATGGGCGGTATAAATTATGGCTGTCAGCGCGCGGGTGCGAGCGCAAAATGGCGACTCTGCACAAGCGCCGCTCCGCGATGACATATCCGCCGCTTGCCGCTAGTCGCCAAGAGCCTCTACCGCGGCCGTGCGGTTGGGATGGACAGGAATAATTTTGTCGAATCCGCTGATTTCGAAGACTTCGCGAATCTGCTCGGAGAGCGAGCAAATGGCGAACTTGGAATTCTGCTTCTGGAGCGCGCGCGCCATCAGCAGCACCACGCGCAAGCCCGCGCTGCTGATGTACGAAAGCCCTTCGCAGTCCAAGATTACGATGCGATCGCTCTCACTAATGTCAGCCTCTAGCGCCTGCTGAAACTCGCCGGCATTGGTGCCGTCAACACGGTCTTCCACCATTGCAACTAGGATGTCGCCTTCTCTTTCAATGTTAACTTTCACGGATATTGTCTCCTTGGCTTGCAGGTAGCTGAAGTTGCGGCTTCAATTGCTATGGGTATTTTACATCAAAGGATAGGCATTGCAAATTACTGGAAAAGTTTAGAGCAAGGAATGTCTGCCTCTATACCCTCCAATAAATCTCCACAACACCTAACACTACCATAGACTACCATAGACTACGGCACTTATAAATTGCAGTTTAACGCAGTTTTTCTAAACAAGATGTACAGGATTGGTAGAATAGCGTCCCTCACTGGCGCGGCAGCTCTTCCGTCGAATACTCGAAGTATGTGTCGCTCACGCGCTGGTGCAGGTCGCGGCATAGTTCGTTCGCGCGCACCAGCATCGCCTTCTTGTCTTGCCTGTCGGGCCATTCGTAGTGGATCATCGACGACAGCCTGCCTGCAAGCCGCCTTGTCGAATCGCTCGCTCGCGCGTCCGGACCCGTGCCGATGGACGATATTTCCAAGCCTGCCCGGTCCAGAGTGCGCGCCAGCGATACGGGCAGCAATCCGTCGGTCGCCAGCACATCCAGCACATTACCCGGCGCCACTTCGACATTGAAGCGGCGGTTGTACGCCTCTACCGCGTGGTACATTCGCAGCAGGGTCATCCAGTCCGCGATGTTGACATCGCCGTTTTCGCCGCTCTCGTCGAGTTCCAGCTGCGTTATCAGCAGCGAGGTAAGCAGCTGCGCGCGCTCGATGAACTGCCCAAGCCGCAGGAAGTGCCAACCTTCGTCGCGGTACATCGTGGTGGACGCCACGCCGTTGAATGTGTCGATATCCTCCTCCAAGTTCGCATAGAAGCTCTCCGGAGAGGTGCGCCAAATATCCTCGATGTTCAAGTCCTTGATGCGCAGATACGCGAGGTTGAGGCACGACCACATTTCCGCGCTGATCGACCAGCGCATCTGCCGTGCGTTCTCCCTGCCCAGCGCGAAGCAGCTCCACACCGATTCCGGGTTGTCCCGCTCGAATGTAGCGTCTCCGGCGAGCGTGTACGAGTCTGCCAGCGCGTAGCTATCGCTGTCGAACGACTCGATGTAGCCGGCGGGCGGAACGCGACCCACGCTGCCGTAGATGCGGCTCCAGCCTAGGTTAATCTCTCGGACGGGACGGTCGATCAGCGCCTGAGACTGCAAGCGAAGCAGGCGGCACAGGTGCTGTGACCGCTCCAAGTAGCGGCTCATCCAATATAAACCTTGCGCGGTGCGGGCAAGCAATTCGGTTATACCTCTTCCTCGTCGTCTTCTTCCGGCATTAGCACGAACTCGGGGTACGACTCTATCCCCAGATCGCCCGCGTCCATCCCGATACGCTCCACACTAGGCGAAACGCGCGCGCTCAGCGCGATGTCCAGCAGCTTCCACACTATCCACGATACACAGAACACGAACACGCCAACCGCCACAATGCCGATGAGCTGCGCGACAATCTGCGTCAGGAACGGTCCCTTCGTGATGGCGACCGCGAGCGTGCCCCAGATGCCTGCGAACAGGTGCGCCGGTATCGCGCCGACAACATCGTCCAACTTCAGCCGTTCCATAAGTTTGACGGCGAGCACCAGTATAATGCCGCCCACCGCGCCGATGATGATAGCCAACCAGTGGTCAACCATGTCCGGCGCCGCGGTAACGGACACCAGCCCGGCGATTGCGCCGTTCAACCCTGCCACCAAGTCCATGCGTCCCAGCACCGGGCGGGACACTGCGAGCGCAGCCATCACGCCGGCAGCCGCGCCGAGGTTCGTGTTCACCATCACATTTGCCATCGAAACGACATCGAGTGCGCTGCCCAGCGCGAGCTGCGAACCCGCGTTGAAGCCGAACCAGCCGAACCAAAGAATGAACACGCCCAGCGTTACGACCAGAATGTTCGACGGCGGCGTGGAGCGAACCGACCCGTCGCGGCGGAACTTGCCGAGTCGCGGTCCGACAATCAGCACGCCGGCGAGCGCTGCCCAGCCGCCCGTGCTGTGCACTATGGTCGATCCCGCGAAGTCTTGGAAGCCCAGCTCGGCGAGCCAGCCTCCACCCCAAGTCCACGCGCCAACGATGGGGTATATGACCGCAGTCAGCGCCAGCGTGAACAGGAAGAACGGCCACATCTTCACGCGTTCCGCCAGCGCGCCCGACACGATGGACGCCGCCGTAGCCACGAAGACCATCTGGAAGAACCAGTCGGACATCGTGGCATAGCCATTGCCGATAACTGCCGCAGTCGCGGATTCGTCGCCCCCCAGAAGCGCGAGTTCTTCGGCGGAGGACTGGTACATCAGGTTGAACGAACCGATGACGCCGCCCACAATGTCCACATACATCAGGTTGTATCCGATGACGAAGTAGGCGAGACCGGCGATGGAGTATATGCCAATGTTCTTCAGGCAGATGGTCGATGCGTTCTTCGTGCGCACCGAGCCGGATTCCAGCATCGTAAAGCCGGCGCACATCCACATTACCAACGCCCCCCAGATGAGGAACGAGAATGTGTTGAAGACGAACATCGTCTCCTCGTCCACGCCCGCCGCGTGCGCCATGTCCGGTCTCACGAATATGCAGACGACGGACACCAGCAGCAGCGCCGCAAGTGTCGCGTACTTGTGCCGCCTATAAAAGGCTGCGAATGTCTTCATGCGTGCGTCCTTTCTTCATGCATATTTCGTCTAACGGGATGGAGAGTATAGGCAGAATGGGGCAAAACGGCACTCAGTTCATGTCATACCTTGTAGTTTCCGGCTTGCTAGGTTCTGTGGACATTTGCCCAGATACGCTTATTTTGCCCAGATACGCTTATAATGTCATTCCGAACGCAGTGAGGAATCTGAAATCGTTGCACATAAGCCTATTTTCGACTTTAGATTTCTCGCTTTCGCTCGAAATGACAATGACAAGGAAATCAGAGTCATCGTCGAACCGTCCACAGAGCCTAATCCTCCAACACCCACATGTCCTTGCCGCCGCCGCCTTGACTCGAATTCACTACGAGGCTGCCGCGCTTGAGCGCCACGCGACAGAATGCGCCTGGCACTATGCGCGTTTGGCGTCCGTGCAGCACGAATGGACGTAAGTCCACATGTCGCGGCTCGAAGCCGCCTTCGATGAAGCACGGCGACTGCGACAGGTCCAGCGTGGGCTGCGATATGAAGTCCGCCGGGTCTGCCAAAATCTGCTCGGCGTATTCGTCGCGCTCTGCCTGTGTGGCGTGCGCGCCTATCAGCATGCCGTAGCCGCCCGATTCTCCCACGCGCTTGACCACAAGCTTGTCTAGGTTGTCCAGCGTGTACTCCAAGTCCTGCGGCCTGCGGCACAGGTATGTCTCCACGCTTGCGAGTATCGGCTCTTCGCCCAAGTAATAGCGGATCATATCCGGCACAAAAGCGTACACGCTCTTGTCGTCCGCGACGCCGGTGCCGGGTGCGTTCACCATCGTTACATTGCCGCGCTTGTAGGCGTCTATCAGGCCTGGCACGCCCAGCAGCGAATCCTTCCTGAACACCAGCGGGTCGATAAAGTCGTCGTCCACGCGGCGGTAGATGATGTCCACGCGGCGCAGTCCCTTCGTCGTGCGCATATACACGACGCCGTTGTCCACCTGCAAGTCTCTGCCTTCGACCAGCTCCGCGCCGATTTCCTGCGCGAGGAACATGTGCTCATAGAACGCCGAGTTGTAGATGCCGGGCGTCAGCAAAGCGATGGTAGCGTCGGTCCTGCCTTCAGGTGCAAGCTCGGCCAGCGTCTCGTGCAATACGCTGCCGTAGTGTTCCACCTCGCGCACTCTCGATTGGCGATATAGGAGGCGGAAGCTCGTCTTGACCGCCTTGCGGTTCGCAATCATGTAGGACACGCCGGACGGCACGCGCAGGTTGTCTTCGAGCACCATAAAGCCGTCGTTGGTGCGCACGATGTCCGTGCCGCATATCGAAACCCAAGCGCCGTGCGGCGCGGAAAAGCCGCGCATCTCGGTACGGTACTGCGGGCAGTTTTCCACCATGTCCGCCGGTATCACGCCATCCGCGATGATTCTCGGCATTGTGCCGTTGCCGCCGGATTCGCCGTCTGCGCCCACCGGCGCCGCGTTGCCGTACACATCCTGCAGGAACAGGTTAAGCGCCGCGATACGCTGCGTAAGCCCGCTTTCGATGTGCAGCCATTCGGAAGCGGACAACACTCGCGGCACGCAATCGACGGGTATGATGCGCTCCTCAGCCTCTTCGTCGCCGTAAACGGTAAATGTAATGCCTTCGTTCGAGAACGACCGCGTTACGCGCTCCTGAATGGTTGACAGCTCTTCCAGCGATATATCAAGCAGTTCCTGATGCAGCAGCAAACTATGCCTGCGAGGACTACCGTCATCAGAAAACATCTCATCATATATCGCCGGATTCAATCGATAAGCGTCAAAATCCATATCTTGCCACTTCTACCTAGGGTCTTTCGATCACTCATGTCACGATTGAGAAATATGCAAAAGTCCCTTCCCCCTTGATGGGGGAAGGTTAGGATGGGGGTGAAACTCCCGTCAATTGTCCTAAATGTACCCTTTTGCATATTTCTTTCATGATAATTCAGGTATTATTCAGGTCATTTCGAGCGAAGCGAGAAATCTAAACGCGTTAACTACGGACAGCCTTGTTTCCACACAACGATTTTAGACTCTTCACTTCGTTCAGGGTGACAACTGAAAGACCCTGCACTTCTACCCGTTTACCTTCGTGCGTTTACCATCGTGCCTTTGTGCCTTCGTGCGTTTGTGAATGAGTAGTGTGGGGGCGACTATATGATATTGTCAACCCAACCGATAATTGTCATTCTCACTATGCATTTGATTTTCAATTCGTCATTCCTGCGAAAGCAGGAATCCACGCGGTTGAGCTTCTTACGCGTTGCAATATTCCCTCTATGGTGAGAATACTTGATACTCGATAATTATCATTCCTAAATCGCCGCAGCCCGGCATTCCAAGGCTTCAGCCCCATGTCAAGGGGAAAGGGATTTATGGAAGGCTTCCATCGTCAAATGGAAAAGGGGCGGCACAGATACAATTCTCGAAATCAAGTCGCGCCATGTATTTATCGGGCATAATATCATGCTATTATAGTGTGCGCAAAAGCAAAATGAGATAGCATATAGTAAGCGCGGCATTCGCTCTGCTGACCCTTCTCCGCTGGGCGGGGGAAACGGTTGGAATGGATGTGAACGACATGATGCCCAACTTACAGAGAGGAGAAATTTCATGCTGAGATTCGCAGAGGAGGTTATTCTACTGCTGCTTAACGATGGCGACGGACGGTTCGCCCGCGTTCCCAAGTGGTCTTTGGACTACGCGCTCGCAGGCGGCGTGCTGATGGACCTCGCCTTGGAGAACCGCATCGACACCGACTTGGAGAACATGGTGCTGATCGACAGCACACCGACGGGCGACAGCCTGCTCGACCCGACGCTCGAGGATATTGCCGCCGGCACCAACCGCAACACGAGCTACTGGCTGGAGCAGACCGCGGACAAGGCGGACACCATCCGCGAACAGGTGTTGTCGCGGCTGATAGAACAGGGCATTTTGGAAGTGGAAGACGACCGTTTCCTGTGGGTGTTCCGTTCGCGGCGCTACCCGTCCATCGACGGCACCGCCGAGCGCGAGGTGAAGTTGCGCATCATGGGCGTCCTGTTCAGCGACGAGATACCGTCGCCGCGCGATGTGGTCATCATCTGCCTTGCCGACGCCTGCGGCATCTTCAAGAGCCTGCTATCCAACCGCGAACTAGACAACGTAGCACCCCGCATTGAACAAGTACGCCGCCTAGACCTAATCGGACAAGCGCTGTCAAGAGGTATCCACGACATCGAAATGACCATCGCCGCATCGGTGCAGCCGCACGCATACTAGGACGGCACACTAAGTCATACGCCTGACACTGGTTGACGATTGCAAGAGTCCCTTCTGCTCTTCGGACAGAAGGGACTCTTCTCGTATTCTCATCGCCGCTCTCCTTTCCCCGCGAAGCGGGAACGGCAGGTTGTTATACCCAATCTGTCAGCGCTGTCAGCGAATTAGGTTCTGCGGACATTTGCCCAGATACGCTTATAATGTCATTCCGCACCCAGTTTCCTTGTCATTCCGAACGCAGTGAGGAATCTAACATGTCCCCGCGAAGGCAAGGACCGTTGCACATAAGCCTATTTTCGACTTTAGATTTCTCGCTTTCGCTCGAAATGACAAGGCAATTAAAGCCATCGTCGAAATGTCCACACAGCCTAGTCAACACATACACGAATGACAGGCACAAAGGTCAAACTAGTACCAAGTCCATATGTTGTTGACACGAGCCGTTCTATTCATAACTTTGGCT
>VXNZ01000038.1 GCA_009840355.1 Chloroflexota bacterium | reverse complement strand
TTGGTTGAGTCTCATTTAGCGATTGAACAAATTTCAAACTGATACAGTACCGAAATTAATGGTGATAACGCCCGGATACCGTAGTGCCGTTGTGCTTGTATCCGCCGGTGCTGAGGCAGGTTTCGCAGACCACATCTAGCTCGACCCGATGCCCGACAATTTCGCCGGATAGGTCGGCGCCTATTGCCCTGATGAGACGCTCGACCGTTGCCGCGCGGAACTCGCCGATCTTGCCGCACTTGATGCAAATAGTATGGTGGTGATGCTCGATGCGCGAGAGCATATATCGCGGCGCGCCGTCAAGCAGGCTCAGCCGGCAGATTATACCCGCTTCTAGGAAGAGCTTGAGCGTGCGGAAAACGGTTGCCCTGCCTACCTTCGGCAGCTCACGGACCACATCTTCAGCGGTAAAACCTTCCTGCTTTTCTTCGACGACTCTCACTATGGCGCGGCGCGGCGCAGTTGACCGATAGCCCCTGTCTTCAAGTATTGCCATTATGTCCGGACGAGAGGTTAGAACAGTTGCCATTTTCCTGTGTCTCACTATCCCTAACTCTATAAGATTTGGTGTGGTTTATTCTCCATTCAGGCGAACCTTGTCATTCCTTAACGAGTCTGTCAAGCCTAATTCCATTAATCTCACCGTCGGCAATTGTACGCAAATTGATGCTCAGTATCAATATCAAACTCGTCAGTATCGATTCGTCAGCTATGAGGTGCCTATCAATCGCCCGGCACTAATGGACCAACGGCATCGATAGGATAGACAGGATTGAGATGGTTCGCCCACGGCCCACCACGCGAATTAAAGGAATATGCAAAAGGGTACATTTAGGACAATTGACGGAAGTTTCACCCCTCCCACCCTAGCCTTTCCTCCTGATGAGGGAAGGGACTTTTGCATATTTCTCACACGAGCCAGCGCTCTTGTGGATATGAGCATTCTGGTGTAACTTATGGCACATTCCAGGTTTTGTACGAATAGTTACGATTATTATTATATAAACGATGGCTATCGCCATAGAAAGTTGGCTACTGTCCTTGGTCGATGTGCAAAGCCAAACAACGTCGTCACCATTTTGATCGAAAGGGGCAATCTGTTGAAGAACATTACATCTCTGTTATCACGAATAGTGTCATTGTTCGTATTGGCACTCTTGCTGCTGACGCTCGTATTCACAGACAACACCGTTTTGGCTCAACAGAACAACTACAGCCAGAGAGACGCTCTGTGCGCCATATATGACGCCACGGGGGGTGATCAGTGGACGATTAACGACGGCTGGTGCCAATCCGGCACGGCCTTCAGAGATTGGTATGGGGTCAGCACGGAGCGATTAGGCTACTTTGAAGGGGTATCGAGCATCAACCTCGCTGACAACAATCTGCAGGGAAGCCTACCGTCAAAAGACTGGGTATGGAAAAACTTCTTACTGCTCAAGAAAATAGACGTTAGCGACAACCGGCTAACGGGCGATATACCTATCGACATAGCGCGTCTGCACTCCGTCATGGAGGAAATCAACTTGTCCGGGAACGACATCAGCGGAAGCATACCCCGACAAATGGGACAAAGCGCCAAATTGAAGAAGGTGTGGCTCGGCGACAACGAATTGAGCGGCTCTATCCCTTCGACGCTGGGCAACCTAGAAGACCTTGAGTCTCTCATCTTGAGCGACAATGACTTGAGTGGGGCTATTCCCTCGGAATTGGGAGACCTGACGAACCTTAGAGAACTCGTGCTGAATGGCAACGACTTGAGCGGTTCCATTCCTGCAAATCTAAGCAACCTTGAGAACCTGGAGAGACTGGCGCTGAACCGAAACGACTTGGAAGGGCCTATCCCGGCAAATCTGAGCAGTATGAGCAAGCTGAAGATTGTGGGTTTGGCTAACAACAAACTAACAGGCAACATTCCCGACTCTTTCGGTATGCTGTCCAATCTCCAGAGGCTTCACGTTCATGACAACAAACTGCGAGGTTTCGTTCCCGTATCATTGGCGAATCTGGCGAACATGAAGAGTTTCGATGCTCGCAACAATAAACTTTGTACACCTGATAACGCCGTCTTCCGAGCATGGATCGCCACGCTTGACCTATACGCAGTTGACGACTCCAACTGTCCCGCCACAGACAGGGCGGCGCTCGAAGCCATCTATCAAGGTATGAATGGCATCGAGTGGCCGCGACAAGAAAACTGGATGAGCGCAGCAGACCTTTCCGATTGGCATGGCGTCGATACGGACGAGAATGGGCGTGTGACTCGGCTCGACCTATCCTACAATGCTCTTGCGGGCGAGATTCCGTCCGAGATGAAGGACTTGGACAGGCTCGAACTTCTGGATTTCTCTCACAACGGAGTGACAGGCTTGCCAATCTGGATCGCCGAAATGACCGAATTAAGAGGCTTGATGTTGTCTCACAATCCTATTGGCGAGCAATCTTTGCCCACAGCCCTGTTGAGTATGCCTTCGCTGCGGCTCTTACAAGTTGAACGAACCGGACTGTGCGCGCCGGCTACCGACGAGTTTTACGAATGGATGCGCTCTTTGGACAAAGCTTCCGTCGCAATCTGCCAGTCTGACCATGACCGCAATACGCTGACAGAGCTGTACGACGCGCTGGGTGGAAGTGATTGGACTCGCCGAAACAACTGGAAAAGCGACGAACCTCTTGGGAACTGGGAAGGCATTGAAGTGTGGAATGACGGTCGAGTCAAGTCAATATCGCTGCCTAGAAACAACCTCGTTGGAGAGATTCCCGCGAGCATAAGAAACCTCGATAGGCTCACTGAATTGAACCTAGCCGGCAACGGGATTACCGGGACGATTCCCTCGTCTATTGGAGAATTGGCGAATCTCAAGGCGTTGAAATTGTCCCACAATGCCGTTGGAGGAGGTCTGCCGGCGGAGATAGGCAACATATCGTCGCTTGAAGAGTTGGCACTTGAGCATACGGCCCTGGCTGGAGGGATCCCGTCAAGTCTGACGAATCTCGATAACCTGATCTACCTTCGCTTCACCGGCAGTGGCTTGTGCGCTCCCATCGATGCTACTTTCCAGAATTGGCTTGGCGAAGTGGGCACGGTTTGGGGCCGTTACTGTGAAGGAGCGGATTAACCCAGTGTCAACGCAACACTCTCCGCCAAAGGACAAGGAATAAGGACCAGAGCGCATTCGATCGGTATTTCAAGCAGAAGCAATACCGAGAGCATGTATTCGACGATTGAGAGGCTTTTCCAGAAGCACATAAGGACGGCGCATCTAGTGGCTCATCCAGTGGCTCAGGTGACCGAGGCGCTCCGCAAGTTACCAGCAGATTAACGAGACGATTTCACAAATCCCTAATGTTGTCATTCCGCGCTATCTTTGTCATTCCGAACCTACTGCCATGTCATTCCGAACGCAGTGAGGAATCTGAAGCACGTCCCTGCGAAGGCAGGGATCGTTGCACGCAGACCTGTTTCCGACTTTAGATTTCTCGCTCCGCTCGAAGTGACAGGGTACATATTGCATTTGTGAAATCGTCTTGAATTAACAGCACTCTGGCAAACCATGCGCGATTTCCTATAAAATGCGGGGCGGCAATCAGTTAGGAGGTCTCGCGATATGGCTGAAATCGAGAAGCGAATTAAAGAATTGGGAATCACATTGCCGGACAGCCCGCCGCCGATGGCGAACTACGTGCCTGCGGTGCAGACCGGCAATCTGCTATTCGTCGCAGGCTTGGGTCCTGCCGCTCGCGATGACGGCACCACGCCGAACGGCAAAGTCGGCAAGGACTTGTCGCTAGACGAAGGATACGAAGCCGCGCGGCTGGTCGGCATCAACTTACTGTCGCGGCTCAAGAGCGTGCTGGGCGACTTGGATAGAGTGGAGCGCGTGGTCAAGTTGCTTTCAATGGTCAATTGCACACCGGAATTCAACCAACAGCCGCAGGTAGCCAACGGCTGCTCGGACTTGTTGGTCGAAGTGTTCGGCGACAAGGGCAGGCACGCGCGATCCGCGGTCGGCATGGCATCGCTGCCGAACGACATCCCCGTCGAAATCGAGATGATCGTGGAGATACGCGACTAACGCCGGCGCGAGTAAGGCAGATATGGCACGCAGACATAGGTAAATCTGCGCTTCTGCCGGCTCAATTGCTGTCGCGCAGTGCTGTAATAATGATGTACAACACCACCGGCAGCAGAATAATCCATAGAATCAGGCGCGGCGGCAGGCGTTTGAGGAAGTTCATGAGCTAATATCTAGACTTGTCGAGGTGGCTCGTACTTCCGGTATTCTTGGCACGTATTGATTATCGAATCGTCATTCCTGCGAAAGCAGGAATCCAGTGCCGTTGTGGTCAGGTCCAATTTACATTATCAGCGCTTATAGAGAACACTCGCACTTCCCGACATTGTATGTCAGCAAGTCCGAACAATTCTAACACCAATTCGAAGTGATTAAATGGCGTACAAGCTCATTGCGCTGGATGTCGATGGCACGATACGCACTGCGGGCAGCCCGATAGCGGAGCGCACTCGCAGGGCGGTCGATGCTGTGCGGCGCGCCGGTGCGATCGTAACGCTCGCGACCGGGCGCACATTCGGCTCGGCGACGCCGAACTGCGGCATACTAGGCATCGAAGTGCCGATCGCCACATCGCAGGGCGCGTACATCGCCAACCCGGTCAGCGAAGAAGTGCTGCACCACCACACGCTCACTACCGATATGGCACTCGCCGCGTTGGACGCGCTGGAAGATCACACATCAAACGACGGCACGCAGGCGGTAGCTTATCACAGCGAGCGCATCTATGTGGATAGGATGAGCGAGTGGGCGGCAGGCTACGGTCAGCGCACTGAGATGGATGTCGTTCTGGTGGAAGACCTGCGCGAAATCGCCGATGAGGGGCTGACGCGAATCGTCGCCGTGGGCGAAGATTGCGACATCGAGATGCTGGAACGCGACATTATGCCGGAATTGTCCAACAGAATGCTGGTAACGCGCTCCCTGCCCTACTTCTGCGAAATCTTGCATTCGCAAGGCGGTAAAGAAGACGCGCTGGAGTGGATGTGCGACCACTTCGGCATTCAGCAGTCCGAAACGGTCGCATTCGGCAACGGTTACAACGACATCCAAATGCTCGAATGGGTAAATCTCGGCATCGCAGTCGGAGACGCCGTGCCGGAAGCGCTCGCGGCGGCGGACATTATCGCGCCGGCATTCGCAGAACACGGCGTTGCGCAGGTGCTTGAAGATTTACTGCGCGATGGCAAGATTGGATAGCGGATAAATCGGACAAGCAGACATGGCAACAGGCAAGAACCCACCAAAACCAAAGGTCGTAGTGCTGGGCAGCGTCAATATGGACCTCGTCGCAACGATGCGGCGGATGCCGGACTTGGGTGAAACGGTGGCGGGCGACGGTTTCTTCACCGCGGGCGGCGGCAAAGGCGCTAATCAGGCGGTTGCGCTGGCGCGGCTTGGCGCGGACGTGCGGATGGTCGGCAAAGTGGGCGACGACGATTTCGGACGCGCGCTGCTAGACGGGCTGCGCGCAGAAGGCGTCGATGTGCACGATGTTGCGCTTGATGCCGCTCATTCCACGGGCATTGCGATGATATTAGTCGATGCCGCCGGGCAGAACCGCATCGCAGCAGTGTACGGCGCGAACATGGCTTGCGACGAGCAGCAGCTAGTAGCGGCAAAGCGCGCGATGAATGGCGCGGACATCCTGATGTTGCAATTGGAGACGCCACCTGAGATTTCAGTCGCGGCGGCAATGCACGCACGCAGCATCGGCGTCCGCGTTGTCTGGGATCCGGCGCCGGCCGCCGCAATGCCCGATGATGGCTTTGCGACCGCAGACATCCTGACGCCGAACGAGATCGAAGCCGCAGAATTAACAGGCATATCGGTCAAAGGTGTGCAGGGCGCGCGCGATGCTGCGAAATCGCTGCTCGCCAAGGACGTAGGCGTCGCGGTCGTGAAATTGGGGCAGCAAGGCGTTTACGCAGCGAGCGCAGACAAAGAGTATTTCGTGCCGCCACTCAAAGTCGATATGGTGGACAGTGTGGCAGCAGGAGACGCATTCGGCGCAGCACTCGCCGTCGCCCTGGCAGAAGGCAATGGCATAGACAACGCGCTGAAGTTCGGAGCGGCTGCCGGCGCACTCGCCGTCACCAAGCCCGGCGCCCGAGACGCCATGCCCTTCCGCACAGATGTCGAGTCGCTGCTAGCACAGTCGCCATAGCATCCATTCCGGCGATAGGCTTCTAAGCTTTGTGGACATTTCTGATTTTCAGCCCGTCATTCCTGCGGAAGCAGGAATCCAGTGGTTCGCAGATAGCATTATTGGAAGCCTTCGGCTCCATCTTACGGCTCTGGATTCCCGTTCCCCGATCAGGGTCGAGGACATGCTTCACAGGAATGACGCAAATGCCCATACAACCTAATAAGTCAGCGCGGGCATGCCTTCTATGTCCATCTGAGTGAGCATTTGCCGGTTGATGCGGCGCACGATGCCGGGTCCCCTATATATCAAGCTTGTCAGAATCTGCACCGTGGTCGCGCCCGCTTGGATTGCAGCGAGCGCGTCTTCTCCGCTGAATATGCCGCCGCACGCGTTGATAGCGAGCCCGCTGCCCGCCTCTGCGCGGATGTCGGAAACCATCTTCACCATGTCCGCGAACACGGGCTTGCCGCTCAGCCCGCCCGCGCCGACCGCAAGGCGCGAATCGCGGATGGGCCATGTATTGGCAATCGTTACGGCTTCAACGCCCTGCTCCACGCAGACATCGACTAGGCTGAGCACCATATCGCGTTGCTCGCTGCCGATGGAGGGCATTTCAATGTACGGCGGCAACTTGATGAACAGCGGCTTGTGCCTTTGCTCATTCAGCGCGCCAAGCAACTGCCTGAGCGTGTCCGGCTGCTGGAATATACGCAAGCCCAATGTGTTCGGCGAGCTGATATTGATCTCAATTGCAGACGCATACGGCTCTAGGCGCAAATGGCAGCGCAGGATTTCGTCCGCCGCAACGCCAGATACGCTGGCAACAACCGGCGTGCCTTTCAAGAGCGGCTGCGCCTCTCGGAGCTGGCGCTCCGTATAATCGACGCCCTTGCTCGGGAACCCGTAGGAATTGACCAGCGCATCATCGCGTTCGTAGCGCAGCACACGCGGCGCGGGATTGCCCGCGCGCGGCATTTCCGTTACCGTACCGCAGGTCAAGTAGCCAAAGCCTATCGATTCCAATGCCGGCAGCGATTCACAGTCCTTGTCGTAGCCGGCCGCGAGCCCGACGGGATTGGACAGCCGCATCCCGGCAAGGTCAACCTCAAGGCGCGAATCGTCCACCTGTAGCAGCGACGATGCTGCCCGCCAAACCTGGTGCTGCTTCAGCGCCATGTGCGCCACCGACTGCGCCGTCTCAGGCGGCAGCCGAAACAGCAGCGGCTTGATAAACGTGCGGTAGGTGTCTGGATTGATTATCAGCAATTTTCGTCCTCTACTGCGCTTGCGATGCTTCAGACTGAGTAAATCCAATTATACCAAGCTGCCGGCAAGAATATACAGACTGTTGCAGTCATACATAGCTGCACTATGACCCGCAACGCACCACGAATCGCACCGACCGAGCAACCGAAATACCGACGAAACCGATATACACGCCAATGCGCACACCAATTTTCGCGTATAATCAAGGTAGATGGCAGTATTACACGGACACTAATCGAACAAGGCGGAAACATGGACATTACTTTCGATAGAGGCAGCGAGGACGCGCCCAAGGGACACGCCTTTGTTTACTTCCGCAGCACTACGGACGCGGGCGCGGTGTGGGCGAGCTACCTCGTGATTCTGCCGATAACGGTAGATGTGGCGAAGTATGTGCCACCGTTCCTAATGAGCCAGATTCCCGACGCCAGCATGCAGGATCTGTCCGCGTTCGCGTTTCCGCCGGCGCCGGAGCAGATGGAGAGTTTTGAGCAGATTCAGCGGCTCGCCGAGACGCGCGACGACGACATATTGTTCGCCGGCACTTTCAACACAAGCGACCTACCATCTATGATGATGGCGGCGGGCGACGCCGTGCAACAATACACCGACCTGTATAACACAACCGTCGGGCAGCCGTCCGTTATCGACTCCGAATCTGCCGAGTCCGTGCTAGATGAGGACAGCGTTGGCGTCAACGAAGTAATGTACGGGCTGATGAGCGACAGTGACAAGCTCAGCGAACTCACGACGCTTGTCGGCAAACTGCGATTCGCCGTGGACAGCAACGAACAGGCATTGATGAACGAAGCCGAAACGGACATCGCCATGCTGTCGCGGCATCTCGGCTTTGACCACAAGACCGACCGCATCGTGGACGCCATCAAGGAGGGCAGCGACGACGCGGGCAGGCTGACGATGCTCTACGTGCAGCGCTGTTACTGCATCGTGCAGGAAGACTACATCATGCTGGGCAATGTCGAAGAGCAGATAACCGCTATCGAGTCCGGCGATTTTGGCGGCTTGTAGCATCGTGTTGCACCGGCCAAGCGCGTTGAGACGATTTCACAAATCCCCAATGTTGTCATCTCGCGCCGTCTTTGCCATTCCGCGCAGTCTTTATCATTCCGCGCCTTTTCTTGTCAGTCCGAACGCAGTGAGGAATCTGAAATCGTAACATGCAAACCTGTTTCCGACTTTAGATGTCTCGCTTCACTGGAAATGACAGGCATAAATTGCATCTGTGAAATCACATTATGGCGCTGACATAGCGCCTGCATCACAGAACGCGAAACAAGAAAATCACCGCTATCGAACGGGGCAGCGCAGCAGCGGCTTACGGCGGTGGACAATAGCGGCGGAAGACCCTACGCCAGCACCTGCATCGCGTATCTTGAACGCAGCAGGTCGCCAGTCTCAAAGCGGTTTAGATTTAACATTGAAATGTCCACGCAGTCGGCGCTGCCCTGCGTTATCAGCTCCGCCATTGCCTTGCCGATCATCGGCGATTCTTTGAATCCGTGCCCGCTGAAGCCGACCGCGCAATATAGCCCTTCGATGCCTTCTATGCGGTCTAATACCGGATGCCAATCCGGCGTTACGGTGAACGCGCCCGACCAGCCGCCGCGGAATACGGCGCGCGACATCGCAGGGATGCGCTTAACAATGCCCTCAAATGTCGGCTCCACGACATCCATATCCACGCCCTGATTAAAGGTGTCCGCGTCCACAAATTCTTCCTCGCCGGCTCCAATCATAGTAAGCCCGCCAATGTCAGGGCGTGCGGAAAAGCCGTTGAGATTGTCGGCGACTATGGGATGCTCCGTGTCCGGCCCCGGCGGACGGCGAAGCACCACGACCTGATGTCGCAGCGGTCGTATCGGCACATCCACGCCGACGCCGTTCAGCAGACTGTCGCTCCAAGGCCCGGCTGCGATAACCGCGATAGGCGTCTCGATGCGACCGTCTGCGGTCAACACTGCGGTTACCCTGCCGCCGCTCACTTCTATGCCCGTAACCGGCGTGCTGTCCTGAACGCGCGCGCCCATCTCACGGGCACGGTTGGCAAATCCGAGCGTGACCGAGTACGGGTCAGCGTAACCGGACTCGGATTCGTATGCGAAGGATTCGTCGCCCTCTACCGACAGCATAGGCGCGAGTTCGCGCATATCTTCGATGGACACAACTTCGCTTGCGATACCGAGCCGCCGGTGCATCGCCACATTATCCAACAGCGCCTGCCTGTCTTCCTGTCCAACTATCAGGAAGTATCCGGTTTTGGTGTATCCGGAAGGCATGCCGGTGATTTCCTCGAAGTTCCTGAAGATGTCCAAGCTCTTCCACGCGAGCAAGGATGTCACTTCGTTCGAGTAGTGCATTCGCAGTATCGCCTGTGACTTGCTCGTAGATCCGGACGCCAGAACATCGCGCTCTAGCAGCAGCGTGTTGGTTACGCCTTCCTCTGCTAGGTTGTACAATATGCTGCATCCCATCACGCCGCCGCCGATGATTACCGCTTCTGCTGTGTTTGGCGCTGTGTTTGGCATAGTTGCACCTCGTCACTGGGATATGCGCCTAGTTTATCACCTGCGGGCATGTACAGGATAGGCAAGATAGCATATAGTTGGGGCAATGAAGCTGAAGGAGGCGCAATATGCCAAGAGCGCATTTGGATTTGCAAGACGCGGACGCATTGAAGACGGTGAACGGCAAATGGCGATACGCAGTCGGGCTTGTGCCGGGCGAGCCGAATCAAGGGCTAGTCGCGCTGAGCGACGGCAGCCCGGCACGCTTGCCCGACTACGACGACTCAGGTTGGGAAGTATGCGACGACCTCGCGGAATGGCGCACATACGGGCTGTCGTTCATCTGGTATCGCATCGAGATTACGATACCGGAGACGATCGGCGGGCGCGATGTGCGCGGCACACAATGCCTGTTCGAGACCTGCATCGACGACTACGGCGAAGTGTGGGTCAACGGCGAACTCGACATGTCGAAGGGCGCGGTGCAAGGCTTCAACATACCGCAACGCGTCGTGATAAGCGCAGACCCACAGCCCGGTGACAAGCACAAAATCGCGCTGCTGGCGGTCAACGGACCAATCGCCAGACCGGGTGGCGCCGTGTTCGTTCGCTACGCCACGCTCGCATTCGAGTGGCGCGGCGAAGGGTATTAGCAGGTCAATGCAGGTTCAACGGCGATACATTCGCGCTCTACCTTCGATATTGATTCTATTCCCCTTCCACCTTGACGGAGAATCGGAAGGTGATTGAGCATAAGTGCGCCCAAGCCTAAGTGTACCCAAGCCTAAGGGCGCCCAAGAATGTGCATACAAGGCGAGTCACGCAATAGGCAGACATTTGCGAAGCCGTATGGCGAGGTTCGCTCAGTCTCCTACTTGACATGTTCCACAGGCGATTCTGGGAGAAACGCGATGGCAAACTTCAATCTAGAGGGCAATGTGCAGACCGTACTAGGCGCGATAAACCCGGCGCAGCTCGGCATCACGCTGACGCACGAACACTTGCTCATCGACATGTCGCCGCTATTTGCGCCGCCGGAACAAGCAGGTGCAAAGGGCTTCTACTACGAACCCGTGTCGCTGCAGAATGTCGGGCGCATACAGCACTGGGCGCAACGCAACGCCGACAATGTACAGCTGACTGATGTGGCAACCGCGATTGACGAGGTGAACATCTACCAGCAGTATGGCGGCGGGTCGCTGGTGGACGCGACGAGCATCGGCATCAAGCGCGATGCCGAAGGGCTGGCGCGCATATCGCGGGCGACCGGCGTGCGCATAGTTATGGGTGCGTCCTACTATGTTGATGATTCGCATCCCGCAAACATGGACGATATGACCGAAGACGATGCAATGTCGCGAATCGTGCTGGATGTAACCGAGGGCGTGGACGGCACGCCGCACAAGTCCGGCGTCATCGGTGAAGTCGGCTGCTCTTGGCCGCTCATGCCGAACGAACGCAAGGCTTTGCGCGCATCAGCGCGGGCGCAGCGCATCACCGGCGCGCCAATTCTGATACACCCGGGCAGAGACGAAACCGCGCCACTGGAAATCATCGAAGTGCTGCGCGAGGCGGGAGCGGACTTGGAGCGCACGATAGTTGGGCATATCGACCGTACCGTGTTCTTGCACGAAACGCTGCTGCAAATTGCAGAGTCCGGCTGCTACTTGGAATGGGACCTGTTCGGCACTGAGCAGTCCTACTACGGCGCGAACTCCGCCATCGATATGCCGAACGATGCCAAGCGAATGGACGACATCGCGTGGCTGGCGAGTCAGGGCTATGGGCATAAGATTCTGGTGTCGCACGACATCTGCACCAAGAACCGACTGGAACGCTACGGCGGGCACGGCTACGCTTATATTCTTGGGCATATCGTGCCGAGAATGGGCATGCGCGGATTCAGCCAAGCCCTGATAGACGATATTTTGGTGAACAATCCGGCGACGGCACTCACATTCGCCGCGCCGCAGGAGGCGAGTTAGATGGCAGGCAAGATTGCCTTAGTCGGCGGAGACGAATTTCAAGTATCCTGCCGTCAGATGGACAACGAGCTAGTCAACGCTACGGGCCACGTACAGCCGCGAGTGCTTATCGTGCCAACAGCGACAGCTCAGGAAGGACGCCCGGTTCTGCAAGCGACCCACGGCGTCCAGCAATTTGAGACGCTGGGCGCCGACGCGCAGCCGCTAATGGTCTTAAGCTCCGAAGAGGCAGACGACGAAAGCCTGGTCTCGCAGGTGGACAAGGCGGACATCGTGTATTTCGCAGGCGGCAATCCTGCGTATCTGCTGGAAGTTCTGCGCGGGTCGCTCCTGCTGCGAAAGGTTCAAGAAGGCTTGGAGCGCAATCTGATAGTCGCCGGTTCCAGCGCCGGCGCGATGGTAATGGGCGAGCGTATGCGCTTTCGCCAGTGGACTGATGCGCTGTCAATCGTGCCGGGTGTGGTTGTGCTGCCGCACCACGAGCGTGCCAGCAAGAACGAAACGGCACGCGATCTGCGCCATGAAACAACCGGCAGACTCACCGCATTGGGCATAGACGGCGCGACCGGCTGCGTCAGCGACGGCGACGGCTGGCGCGTGCTAGGCGAAGGAGAGGTAACAGTGTACCGCGACGGCGAGTGGAGCACACACACGCAAGGCGAGCATTTTGAGATTGGTTGAAGAAATCACACAATTCATTCATAGTTCGTTTTACTTCCCATCCTAACCTTCCCGCGTCAAGAGGGAATGGAATGCAAGAGTAACGGCTGCAAGAGTATTGAACGATTAGACGAGGGTATTTCATGCGTTTGGAAAGCAAGGTCGCGCTGATAACGGGCGCGGGAGCGGGCATCGGCAGGGCAACCGCGCTCAGGTTCGCGGCAGAAGGCGCGAGCATCGTGGCGTCTGACATCAGCGAGGCATCCGCGGTCGAGACTGCCGCTGCCGTTAGGGAAGCGGGCGGCGAAGCAACGGCAATAGGCGGCGATGTCGTAAGCGACTCAGACGCGAAAGCGATGGTGCAAGCCGCCATAGACGCATACGGCAAACTCGATACGCTGCTGAATAGCGCGGGAGTGAGCGGCAGAATCGACCTCGGAGAAGGCGCGACGCACGAAGATGTTTGGGACAAGGTGATGGATGTGAACATTAAAGGCACTTACTTGGTTTCTTGGCATGCCGCGCCTGAGATGGAAGCGGCGGGCGGCGGCTCCATCATCAACATCGGCTCCATCATGTCGCTGGTGGGGTATCCTATGGGAATGACCAACGGCTTCAGCCCATACAACCCGTCCAAGGGCGCGGTGCTCCAATTCACACGCAATCTGGCGCTTGATCTCGCGCCTAAAGGCATCCGCGTTAACTGCATATGCCCCGGCTATGTGGAGACGAACATGACCCGCATTCTGACTGATGTTCCGGAGTCTTATGAGTTCCTGAAGCAGAGGCATCCGATAGGGCGGCTGGGGCAGCCGGACGACATCGCCAACGCAGCCCTGTACCTCGCATCTGACGAGTCCGCATTCGTAACAGGCACGCCGTTGGTGGTGGACGGCGGATATACGGCGCAGTAGGCCATGTCGAACGTGACGGCAGCACGGGTAACCTGAAGATACGCTACATTCTAAACATTCTAAATGCGCTGGGGAGAATGAAGCCGCCAACGGTGGTGGCAGTGGCGGCGCTGCTACTTGCCACCGCGCTGGGCTGGTACTGGATGTGGAGCGCGTTCTTCCCATACTAGCCGCGGGCATTGCGGCAAAAACGTCAGTGCGGCTCAACGGTCAGACGCTCACCGTGGCAGTTGATGAGGGGCTGACGGTGCTGAACGCCGTGCGCACGCCTGCGAACGCGGATGGCTCTCACGGAAACCGAAATTGCGCGCGGCGTCATCCTCACCTGCCAAGCGCTCCCTACTAGCTTGCGCCTCGCAGTAGAGTACAAATAAGGCTCGGATTCTATTGGCGTTCCGTAGCTGGAGAAGCGGTTTCGACAGATTCGGGGACGCTCTGAAACGAGTACACCCTGCTCTTCCACACTTCGAAGGCGATGTTGTCGAGCGCCTTGCGGTTGGGCGTGTCCACGGCTAGGCGGCGCGATAGCACCCTGTCGTCCACGTCGCGGAGTAGGCGGCAGCGGTCGACGAAGCCCGTTAGCGTAGAGTTTTCGCCGCCTAGCAAAATGTGGTCGATGGTGTCGATGTATGGCTCGAAGACTGCATTGGCAATCTCGCAAGTCTTGTCGTAAAGCTCACGGATTAGGCGTTCGCGGCTGCGCTCGAAGCGGCGCTGAGATTGTCCGCCGGCGCGATGGCGATTTTTCATGTAGCGTCCCGCTGTCTTGGATGCGACGAGTTTATTGCCACGCACAACGCCGACTGCGTAGCGCCCTAGACGCAACAACACCACACCTACGACATATTCGCGGTCGAGCATACGAAGCAGTGGCGACGCGACGAATCCGGAGCGCGACACGTCGTCCGCAAAGGGAAACGGTGGGCATACCGCGACCGCCTTGCCATCTCCAATGAAGAGCGCAAGGCCCGTATCAGACTCGCCGACGGATTGCGCGACCACGCCCATCGCATCGTCGTCCGGCATGTTCGGACGGACGATGCGGCGGTCTTGCATACGCGCCTCATATGACGCGGGCGTAAGGTAGAGCGTCCTCTCGCACCAGCCTTCAGCGGCAATTTCGTCGAGCAGGCGACGCAGCCGCGCCCTGCTGGTGGAATGGCGCTCTACCAGTTCTAGCATACTCTATGCGCTGCCGTTTGTCGCGCCGTTCGCGCTGCCGTTTGCGGTGAAATAGTCGTAACGAACTGCCGCGCGTCGAAGCGAATCTTCGATGTCTTCAGTCAGCATGTAGCCTTCGCCGGCAAGCTCCTGTGCGGCGCGTTCCGTCTGCGCCAGATAGTCGTCCTTCGACGAATAACGCTCGCTGATGGCAGGACGCGGGTCGCGGATCGCTGCGCCTTGCGTAGGCGTTGCCGGGAACGGCAGCACCCAGCCCGCGAGTCCGCCCGTGATGCCGATGACCAAGCCGGGCGCTCCGATGTCCGGATGCCGCAGATTCCAGCCCGTGTAAGTCGCGACCGGCACCATCAGGTCGGGCAGGCGAATGCCGCCAACCTCGTTGCAGTCGTCGTCCACATTCGCCACTAGCGCGGGGAACTCTTCGCCCTGCACCGGCGGCAGCATAGTCGTGCGCCCGTTCTTGGCGTCAGGTCCGTAGTCGAGGCGCATCGCGCGCGTAACCTTCTCAGGGAACGCGACGCCCGGTATCCGCAGGAACTTGGACGCTAGCGTGTGCGATTCGACCGCCGTACCGTCCGAGATACGCGGATGCCTGCTCGCCGGCGCCGGACGCTCACCGCGTACCCACATGTCTAGGTTTTCCAACGATGCGCGCAGCAGCGGATTGTACTCGATGATGTTGAACGGCAACTGCCCGCGCATGCCGTCCGCGCGCGTGCCGAGCGGCGGGAAATGCCCTGAGCCATGCGGCGAACCCGCGAAGTGATACCGCCGCACAAAGTCGCTTTCCTCCGGCGCGTCGCTCATGTCGGCAAAGTTCGTGTGTATCAGCGCCGCGTCGCCGCGCCAATACTCCGCCGATGTGTTGGTGAACATAATGCGCGGCATGTGTCCGCGCGCCTGCAAGTTCTCCAGCAGCGAGCCGCTCTCACCCGTTACGGGGTCGGACTGCTCCGTGTCCGCGAAGGGGAACAGCTTCGGGATGATGTAGCACACATCCTTAGACGGCTGACCGAATCGAAGGTTGAATTCGCCGCGCATGCCGCCCGCGACATGCGAGATTATGCCGTCCAGCGCCATGTTGCCGTTTTCGTCGGTGTTCAAGCCGGTGTGAATATACTCGCGCAAGAAGCGGCCGCTCTGCGATGCGCCAAACGCGTGTGCTCGTTGAATGCCGCCCGCGCACGGGTTGCCCTGCCCTGCCGTGCCATGTTTCAGGAATGAAACGATGTCGCGCATCGCCGCAAAGCCAAGCCCGACAATCGTGCTGCCCGTCGTGGTGTACACGAGCTGGTATATGCGGCCCGGCTCAAAGCCCTCTTCCATGTAGATATGGCAAGGATCCGGCTCTATTGACGCGTCCTCAAAGCGCAGGAAGCGCCACTTGTCCCGCGCTATCGGTTCGGATGGGCTGTTGGGATGGTCGCGCACAGTCAGCGTTGCATCCGCTTCGTTCTCGTCGGCGGCGGGATGCGGCGTGTGCTGCCTGTCCGCAAGCAGGAAGAACTGCGTGAAGTGCGTCGCTTGGAACTGGCACATAATCTTACCGCGGATTGGGTTGCCGTCCGCGTCCTGCGCTTGTGGTGCCTGCAAGCCGATAAGCCCAACACCACGCGGCACATCCGCCTGCCAGCCGCCGAACAGCACGGAATAGCCGTGCCGCATAAGGAAGCCGTTGCCCGAATCCAGCGGGTCGGACGGCATCGTGGGCTTACCCGTGTCGTTGAAACGCCCCATCACTGTCTTTCGTCCGCGGTTGACCACATCGTAGAGCACGCTGCCGTTGCCGTTCTCCATATTCTCGGGCTTCAGCAGTGTGAAGTCCGACGAGAACCATACCTTGCCCTTAGAATCGCGCGGCGCGAGCTGCAAGTCAACGACGCCCTCGTTGGCGGAATGCAACGGATCGACAGCATAGTGAACCGTGCCGTCAATCTGTTCATACGCGCCCACATCGCCAAATCTCTCGCCGCCCGCATAAGGAGCGCGCCTGCTGATTTCTAGTTGTACGACTGCCACTTTGGTAGCCTCCTTCACTGCTGAATGTACTGCTGAATGTTCGTCCTCTTTATCAATGAATGTGGTTCTTCATTTCGTCGCCTATTCATCGCGCCTAATTGCGACTGATTTTACCATCGCAAGGGCAGTTTTGGGAAACAGCCTAGGCAACAGACGATTTGCCAGCTCTTCCGCCAAGCCATAAGAGTCATACGTTAATCGTCGTTATTCGTTCCAAATCGTCGCAGCCGAGAGTCGCCATCGCAGTATGCGACACGATCGCATCACCCCTGCCATATTTGACATGCTGATAGCCAGCGTGTCAAAATCCCATTGCACAGATATTCGGACTTGAACACCCTAGCGAAAGCGGCTCGCCCGTCAATACACCCTAATCGCCAACGCGATATATGTAGGCTTCCGCCGCCTTAATCATTCATTTATTCATTCACAACCACAATTACATCATCTCCGCATTTCAGACAAGCACTAGTCAATCACAGTAGCCGAGAGCGCAAGAGTTATCGGCTCCACAACCTCAGCAGCCACTAGACACCAAGCCGTCATGACAGTGCGATTTCACGCACTCGCGAGCGCGGCGCGGCATGTCAGGCGAACGGTATTCGCCGGAAAGGCTGGTATATGGCAACGGAAGACCCTCATTATACGCAGCGCCAGCCAACGCAGATCGAGGTCAAGAACCTCTGGAAGGTATTCGGCAAGAACCCGAAAATCGCCCTCCAGGACAAGTATGCCTCGTCATCGCGCGCCGAAATTCAGGAAGAACTAGGGCTTGTCGTCGCACTGCGCGATGTGTCGTTCCGAGTCGGCAAAGGGCAGATTTTCGTCATTATGGGACTGTCCGGCAGCGGCAAATCAACGCTGGTACGCTGCCTCATCCGCCTCATCGAATCCACGCAAGGCGCGGTGCTGTTCGATGGCGAAGATGTGCTGAAGTTCGACTCCGAACAGCTCATCCAGTTCCGCCGCGAGAAGATTGCGATGGTCTTCCAGCACTACGGGCTGCTGCCACATCGCCGCGTGCTCGACAATGTCGCATACGGGCTGGAGATTCGCGGCGTTGACAAAGAAGCGCGCTACGAAGCGGCGCTCGAAGCCATTGAGACCGTCGGTCTGAAGGGCTGGGAAGACTACTTGCCCAGCGAGATGAGCGGCGGTATGCAGCAGCGTGTCGGACTGGCGCGCGCGCTCGCAGCCGACTCCGAAGTGCTGCTGATGGACGAGCCGTTCAGCGGACTCGACCCTCTCATCCGCCGAGAGATGCAAGACGAACTTATCTCGCTGCAGACATCCATCCAGAAAACCATCGTCTTCATCACACACGACCTCAACGAGGCGCTGAAAATCGGCGACCGCATCGCCATTATGCGCGACGGCGAGATTGTGCAGGAAGGCACGCCCGAAGAGATAGTAACCCTGCCCGCGGACGACTATGTAACTTCATTCATCCAGGATGTTTCGCGCGCGAAGGTCATTCAGGCGAAAGCGATTATGCAAGAACCCGATGTGGTCGTGAACGACTGGCAGGGCCCACGCGCCGCGCTCCAAGCAATGCGCAGCAACGATACCGATGTGTTGCTCGTGCTTGGGCACAACAGCATCCTGAAGGGCATCATCACCGAAGACGAAGCCGGAAATCTCGCGCGGCAGAAAGTCGAATCCCTGCGCGATGTTCGACTGTCCGAAGTGATGACCTCAAGTCCGGACGCGTACATCGAAGAACTTATCCCGATGGCGGCGAGCACGGAGCATCCCATCGCAGTCGTCAACGAAGACGGTCGGCTGCTCGGCCAAGTGCACCGCGGCGCTCTGCTTACAGGGATGTCGGACGACTCGATGGAGGATTAAGCATGGCGCAAGTCGAAAACCTTCAACAGACCTCCGAAGACGCACAACGAGTAACCGCAAGCCAGGTGCCGCGCATCTACTTCTGGCTGCTCGGCATCGGCGCGGTGATCATCGTGCTCCTTGCATGCCTGCTTGTCTGGGGTCCCAACATGGAATACCCCACCACCGTATCGAGCTCGGAAGTCGCTGCCGGCGCAAACACGGTCGTCATCGAGAAATCGCTGCGGCAGGTAACCGGCGACAGCATCGACGGCTGGGCGGACTGGCTGACAAAGAACGGCGACTGGCTGTTCGAAGGGCTTAAGGCGGCTATCCAATACGCCTTGCGGTACATCGAAGAAACTCTCAAATGGATTCCCTGGCCCGCGATAGTCGTCGCGCTCGCGTTGCTGTCGTACGCTGTCGGGCGTTGGCCTATGGCGCTCTTCACCACTTTCGCGATGCTGTTCTTCGGCTTTATGGGACTGTGGGAGAACACGATAGACACAGTGGCGCTCATGCTGGTGTCGGTCGCAATCGCGGTCGCCGCCGGACTGCCGCTCGGCGTAATTGGCGCACGCAGTCAGCTGGCGGACAACATAATGCGCCCGATTCTGGACGCCATGCAGACGATGCCCAGCTTCGTGTACCTGTTGCCGGGCATTCTGTTCTTCGGACTCGGCTCACCGGCAGGCATATTCGCCACGCTCATCTACGCCGTGCCGCCCGTCATACGCCTGACCAATCTGGGCATTCGACAAGTAGATGAAGAAGTCGTAGAAGCCGCGCGTTCGTTCGGCGCATCACCTTGGCAGGTGCTGACGAAGGTGCAAGTGCCAATGGCAATGCCCACGATAATGGCGGGCATCAACCAGACCACGATGATGGCGCTCGCAATGGTAACAATCGCTAGCATGGTCGCCGCCGGCGGCTTGGGCGACAACGTTCTGCGCGCCCTGCAAAAGAACCAGGTCGGCGAAGGGCTAATCTCCGGCGCAGCTATCGTCTTCCTAGCCATCATCTTCGATCGGCTCACGCAGGGCGTAGCCCGTGGCCGCCAAGACGCACTGAGCCATGCTGCTGGTTAATCGCAGGGGGTGAACTGCCTGAGAATGCTGTCAGTGGCGCATTCGCGGCAGACTCTCATCAATGATTCTTGCAATTTCGTCTCGAAGAAAGTCAGGAGGCTTGCTTATCTGATATAGTGCAACGGTAGAAACAACGCGGTCGTCGCATCCGCGCGCAGCCGATCGATTCTCGGCAAGCGCATTACGGAGCGCTTGAGACCGCATCGTAATCGGATCGTAAATTTACAAGAAATGGACAAGCAATCAGCAAGGAGGATAGGACTTTGGTAAAGAAAGGAATGTTGTTGCCGGCGGCGCTGATTATGGCGCTCGTCGCGTTCGCGGCAATCGCCTGCTCGCAGCCCGCACCGGCTCCCGCACCGGCGCCTGCGATCGACGAAGCACGGCTGCAAAGTATAGTTGAATCGGCAGTCGCGAGCGCCGCGCCCGCTCCTGCCCCCGCAGCACCACAGGTTACGGCTGAAGAAATATCGGCGATGGTCGAAAAGTCCATGATGGGCATGGCAGAGTCGCAAGTATCTGCCGACGACATTGCGATGATGGTGGAAGAAGCCGTCGAGTCCGCAGCCATGGAAGGCGCAAGCCCCGAAGAGATTCAGGCTATGGTGGAATCCGCGGTAATGGCTGCCAGTGAGGACGCCGTTACGGCCGACGATGTCGAATCCGCGATTTCCATGGCGGTTATGGAAGCGCAGGAATCTGCCGTTACAAGCGAAGATGTGCAATCCGCCGTCAGCATGGCAGTCATGGAAGCACAATCTGACGCGCTCACCGCTGACGAAGTGCAGAGCATCGTCGCTATGGCGCTCGAAGAGCGCGCGATGATGGAAGAGCCGCCGCGCGAGACCATCATTTTCGGCGACCTGAACTGGTCGAGCGCACTGCTGCAGAACCGTATTGCGCAGTATCTCGTCGAGAAGGGTTACGGCTACCCGACCGATGTCAAGTTCGGCGCGACACTGCCCCTGTTCCAAGGGCTGCGAAACGGCGACACGCATGTTGCCATGGAGATTTGGCTGCCTAACCAGGATGAGGCATGGGACGAAGCGCGCGCCGCTGGCGAAGTCGTCTCCGTCGGTCTGAGCCTGGGCAAGGACTGGCAGTCCGCGTTTGTCATCCCCGCATACCTGCAAGAGCAGTATCCTGAGCTTGACAGCGTTGAAGACCTGAAAGACCCGCAGTATCAGGCATTGTTCACCACAGCCGAGACCGGCGACAAGGCGCGGCTGGTTTCCTGCGTCATCGGCTGGGCTTGCGAAGTCGTGAACGAAGCGCAGATCGAAGCCTATGGGCTTGGCGACTATGTGGAAGTCATCAACCCCGGCGACGGCGCAGCGCTGAACGCAGACATCTACGGCGCATACGAGCGCCAGGAGCCGTGGCTCGGCTACCAGTGGGGCACCAATGACCCCGCGCTCAAGCTCGACCTAGTTCGCTTGGAAGAGCCAGCCTACAGCGACGAGTGCTGGTTCACCACGAAGGCTTGCGCCTACGAGGACGCCACTATTCTGATAGCAGTCGCGCCGGACCTGCCCGCAAGAGCGCCGGAAGTCATTAACATGCTCCGCGCATGGGACTTCAACATCGACATCTACAAGGCGGTCGTCCGCTGGCAGGACACCAACCCGGACGCGGACACCAACGCGACCGCGCTCTGGTGGCTGAGCGCCAACACCGACATCTGGGAAGACTGGGTAACTTCCGAAGCAGCCGAGAGCATACATATCGCCCTCGCCGCCGGCGAAACCCCTGAAGGCTGGCCCAGCGAATAGCACAGCAAACCACAATTCACTTGGATAGTCAGGACGAGCAGGATAACAACCGTCCCATCTTGGCTATCCTCTAATATCGGTGTAAGTTTAAGTCGCTCATGTTAGAATAGTCTGCGGAGGCTATATCGACATGAGCGACTTTCGCGTTAGGTTTGCGCCAAGTCCGACGGGCGAACCGCATGTAGGCAACATCCGCACAGCCATATTTGACTGGCTGCTGGCGCAACGGCACGGCGGCGAGTTCATCGTCCGCGTGGAAGACACCGACCGGGCACGCGCCGTCGATGGTGCCGTCGAAGTCATCATCGAAGCGCTGAAATGGCTCGGGCTTGAATGGAACGAAGGACCGGACATCGGCGGCGAATACGCGCCGTACAAGCAGTCCGAACGCCTGCCGCTGTATGCGAAGTACGCCGACCGGCTCATCGAATCCGGCTTCGCGTACAAGTGCTACTGCTCTCCGAAACGGCTGATTGAAGTTCGCAAGCAACGCTCCAAGCAGCAGAATACGACAGGCTACGACCGCCGCTGCCGCAGTCTCACAGATGAAGAGCGCGATGCGCTCGAACTCGAACTGCGCGCGCGCGGCGAAAACCCTGTCGTGCGCTTCAAGATGCCACTCGAAGGCACGACCACCATCGACGATCTCGTGCGCGGCGAGGTCACCTTCGAGAATCGTCTGGTGGACGACTTCGTGATGCTCAAGTCGGATGGATACCCGACATATCACCTCGCGCACTTGGTTGACGACCACGAGATGCGGATTACGCATGTGCTGCGCGGCGAGGAATGGCTGCCGAGCGTACCGCGCCACCTACAGCTTTACGCCGCGCTGGGATGGAAACCGCCGCAGTTCGCGCACTTGCCGATAATTCTCGCGCCGGACAGGTCCAAGCTCAGCAAGCGGCACGGCGCGACATCGTTGCTCGAATACCGCGAGATGGGCTACCTGCCGCACACAATGGTCAATTTCCTGACGCTGCTCGGCTGGTCGCTCGATGACAAGACGGAACTGTTCTCGACCGAAAGCCTAATCGCCAATTTCTCCATCGAGCGCGTGTCCAAGGCGGGCGCGATATTCAATACGGAAAAGCTCGACTGGATGAACGGCCACTACATCCGCGAGATGAGCGCAAACGAACTCGCGGACGCGCTTCTAAACTTCTGGCAAGCATACCCGCCGCCGGAAATACCCAGCCTGCCGTCGCGCGAGCTTGCGCTGAAAATCGTCCCGCTAGTGCAAGAACGCATGAAGACGCTGCGAGACGCCGCGCCGCTAGTCGCCTTCCTGTTCAAGGAACACATCGAGTACGCGCCGGACGAACTCATCCAGCGCAGGATGGACGTCGCATCAACGCAGATGTGCCTTGAAGCGGCGCACGACGGGCTTGCCAACCTGCCCGACTTCGACGCCGAATCAATCGAAGCCCTGCTGCGCGGCATGGTCAAGGAGATTGATGTGAAAGCGGGGCAGCTCTTCGGCTCTCTGCGCGTGGCAACGACGGGACAGAGAATCGCGCCGCCGCTCTTCGAATCGCTGGAAGTGCTGGGACGCGATCGCAGCCTCACATTGATAGCGGACGCGCGGGACAGCCTGGATGTCGCAACAGCCGCCCGGAAGTAAGACGACTTTACAAATGCAATTTTTTCTCTGTCATTTCGAGCGAAGCGAGAAATCTAAAGTCGGAAACAGGTTTGCGTGCGATGATTTCAGATTCCTCACTGCGTTCGGAATGACAAAAATAGTGCGAAATAACGATATTGGGATTTGTGAAATCGTCTCCAAGAGTAGTTAGGATTGTACGATGCCGCTAAAGGAAGCGCTTACCAACGACCTCAAGGACGCGATGCGCCAGCGCGATGCTGTGCGCCGCGACACCATCCGCTTGCTGCTCTCCGCGATCGGCTACGAAGAGAAGGCAAAGCGCACCGACGCCCTCGACGACGACGCTGTGATGCAAGTGCTCAGCAGGCAGGCTCAGCAGCGCCGCGACAGCATAGAGGCGTACCAGAAGGGCGACCGCCCAGACCTAGTCGCCAAGGAAGAGGCAGAACTCGCCATCGTAGTCCAATACCTGCCTCAGCCGTTGAGCGAGGACGAGATTGCCGCGATTGTGCAGTCAGCTATTGCCGATGTAAGCGCTACCGGCCCCCAGGACATGGGCAAAGTGATGGGCAAGGTGATGCCGCAAGTGCGTGCGCGCGCGGACGGCAAGCAGGTCAGCGCGCTGGTCAATCAGACGCTGCGGAGCCTGTAGGCATGAACTTCGGCGTTGTCGTCTTCCCCGGCACTTGGAGCGATGTAGATTGCTTCGATGTGCTGAACGATGTGTTCGGCAAGCCCGTCGAATATGTCTGGCACAAAGACACAGATCTTTCGCCATACGACTGCATCATACTGCCCGGTGGCTTCTCCTATGGCGACTACCTGCGACCCGGTGCCATAGCGCGCTTCTCGCCAGCGATGCAGGCGGTGAACGACTTCGCGGCACAGGGCAAACTTGTCATCGGAATCTGCAACGGCTTTCAGATATTGTGCGAGGCGGGCTTGCTGCCCGGCGTCCTGCTGCCCAATGACCATCTCCAATTTCGCTGCCAGTGGACGACCCTGCGCGTGGATAACGCGGACACCTCCTTCAGCAGCGCGGCGTCCGTTGGGCAGACGCTGCGCGTTCCCATATCGCACGGCGAGGGTAATTACTTCGCCGAACCCGCGGTCATACGGCAGCTCGAAGATCAAGGGCGTGTCGTGTTCAGGTACAGCGACGATAGCGGCGACATCACGCCTGACGCCAACCCCAACGGCTCGCTGAACAACATCGCTGGCATCATCAATGAGCGAGGCAATGTGCTCGGAATGATGCCGCATCCCGAACGCTGCTGCGACGCGCTGCTCGGCGGCGAGGACGGCAAGGTCATCTTCCAGTCGATGATAGACGCGCTGAACGCCGCCAGCATAAGCGCCGTATCTCGCTGATGCTGGGCGCGGCGATGGCGCTGACGGCGGCAATGGGATTCGGCGCGGCAGCCGTATTCGCCCGCATCGGCTTGCAGTACATGCGTCCCACCACAGGCGCGTTTGTATCGCTGCTGATAGGCATTGCCATCACGCTCACGCTTGCGCTCGTCTTCCACTTCGACGATATCTTCGCGTTGAGCGGCATCGCGTTCGTCTGGTTCCTCATAACCGGAACGCTGAACTTCCCGCTTGGCAGGCTTCTCAACTTCACCAGCGTAAACAAGATAGGCGTGTCGCGCTCCGCTCCCATAATCGGCGCCGCGCCGCTATTCTCGGGTATTCTTGGCGTAACGCTCGGCGGAGAGAGCATGAACTTCTTCATCTTCACCGGAACGCTTGTAATCATCGGCGGAATCGCAATGATAGTTGGTCAAAAATAATGCAAGAACAGATAGACAGACGAGATGCGCTAATTGGCTACGCCGCAGCGATAGGCGCGGCGGCATGCTACGGCGCGCTCGCGGTTCTGGGGCGCAAAATCGCGCTCGACATCGCCCCCCCGCTCGTGGCTAACGCCTTTTCCATGATTTTGGGGACACTGGTGCTATTCGCCATATTCCAAGGCCAGATACGCGCCGATTACAGGGTGCGCCCGTCAAGAAAGGGCTGGCTGTTCGTTGCGCTCGCCGGCTGCGCCTCTACTTGGGGCGTAACATTCTGGTTTCTTGCGCTCGGCAAAGCGCCCGCAATCCTAGTCGCGCCGTTAGCGGGAACCAGCCCCTTGTTCGCGCTGCTAATGACGCTGATTTTCCTGCGCGGCGTAGAGCGTGTAACGATACGAACCTTCATAGGCACGATAATGGTAATCATCGGCGTAGCCCTGATTACACTAGGCATAGAATAGAGTAATAAGAGTCGTCGATAGACAGGACGGATAGAATATGGCGGTCTCAAGGGAAAGGCTGGACGAACTCGCGCTCACGGACGCGGAATATGAGGCAATCGTGGAACGGCTCGGCAGAGAGCCGAATCACTTGGAATTAGGGCTGTTCGGCTCGCTGTGGAGCGAACACTGCGGTTACAAGCACTCCAAGCCGCTGCTGCGCCTGTTGCCGAGCGACAGCCCGCGCCTGCTGGTAACGCCCGGCAGCGAGAACGCGGGCGTCGTGGACATCGGCGACGGGCTTGCGGTCGTAATGAAGATCGAATCGCACAATCACCCTTCCGCGATTGAGCCATACGAAGGCGCGGCGACTGGCGTAGGCGGCATCGTGCGCGACATATTCGCGATGGGTGCGCGTCCAATAGCGCTTATGAACTCGCTTCGATTCGGCAGCGTGGACGAGCCGCGCAACCGCTATCTGTTCGGCGGCGTGGTCGCAGGCATTTCCGGCTACGGAAACTGCATCGGCATCCCCAATGTCGGCGGCGAAGTATATTTTTCGGATTCCTACGCTGGCAACCCGTTGGTGAACGCGATGTGCGTAGGCATACTGTCGGCGGACGACCTGCTGAGCGCCACGACCGGCGGCGCGGGCAATCTGCTGATGCTCGTCGGGTCGGACACTGGTCGCGATGGCATACACGGCGCATCCGGGCTTGCGTCCCGCACATTCGAGGACGAACGCGAGCTGCGCCCGACCGTGCAGGTCGGCAACCCGTTCATGGAAAAATCTCTCATCGAAGCATGCTTAGAAGTCGCCAAGACCGGTCACATCATCGGACTGCAAGACCTAGGCGCGGCGGGACTGACAAGCGCATCGGTTGAAGCGGCGTCGAACGGCGAGAGTGGCATAGAGATTGATGTCGCGCTTGTACCGCGCCGCGAAACCGGCATGACGCCCTACGAAGTGATGCTGTCCGAGTCGCAGGAACGCATGTTAGTGGTCGTCAAGCCCGGATACGAAGACGCGGTAAAAGCAGTGTTCGACAAGTGGGATTTGCAATCGACCGTCATCGGCACTTCAACCGATGACGGCTTGGCGCGCATCCTAGACGACGGCGAAGCACAGGGCGCGCCGCCGGTCAGGACGCTCACGGACGCACCGCAGTACCGATTACAGGGCGTCAAGGCGGAATGGCTGACGACATTGCAATCGCGCGACCTGTCCGAGCTTCCGCTGCCTGAAGAGACGCCGGCGGATGTGCTGCTGCGCCTGCTCGCCTCGCCGAACATAGCGAGCAAGGAATGGGTGTATCGCCAGTACGACCATCAAGTGCAGACGAACACGGTCGCGGCGCCGGGAGCGGATGCTGCGGTATTGCGCGTGAAGGGCACGGACAAGGGCATCGCGCTGTCAACGGACGGCAACGGGCGGCTCTGCTATCTCGACCCGTACATCGGCGGGATGATTGCCGTTTCGGAGGCGTGCCGCAATGTATCCTGCACCGGCGCGACACCGATTGCCCTCACCGATTGCCTAAACTTCGGCAACCCTGAAAAGCCGGAGACATACTACCAGCTGGAGCAATGCATCCTGGGCATGGCGGAAGCGTGCCGCGCGCTGGATGTGCCCGTCATCAGCGGCAACGTCAGCCTGTACAACGAGACGCAGGGCGTGGGCATATACCCGACACCGATCATCGGCTGCCTGGGCTTGCTAGACGACGCGCGCGCCAATGTGGGCATGGGTTTCCGGCAGGCTGGAGACATCATCGCACTGCTAGGCGCATCGGACATCCACGCCGACCCATCCACGCTAGTGGGCAGCGAATACCTCGAAGTCATGCATGGCGTGGTAGCAGGGCAGCCCGCGCTTGAAATCGAAGCCGAAGCAGCGTTGCAGCGCGCCTGCCGCAGACTAGCAACGACAGGTGTAATCGGCTCAGCACACGACTGCTCTGAAGGCGGCTTGGCAGTCGCGCTAGCCGAATCCTGCATCGAAGGCGGGTTGGGCATGGATTGCGGCGCGGAAACGGCGCTAGGCATGACGCTGGCGGAGCCTGGCGCGCGCTGGGATGTCACGCTATTTGGAGAAGCGCAGTCCCGGATAGTCGTGTCGCTCCCACCGGACAGGCTAGATTCATTCGCGGCAGTCTGCGCGGAAGAAGGCGTGCCGTTCTGCGAGTTGGGCGCAGTCGCGCCGGATTCGTTTACGATTGCCGGCGCGATTGAATTGCCCTTGTCGGAGATAGATGCAAAATGGCGACGCGGACTGGAAGACAGGTTGTAAGCAAATCTTACTGCACAGCACACTTGGGACTTGCGAATTGCCTATACCATTGCCCCCTTCTCAACCTTCCCCCTGAGGGCGAGAAACGACAAATGGAACGCGAATCATCCTGACACTACAACTGGAAAATTCACGAAGCACAAGCCGCTCGCAATTTGACACTAAAACGGCGTAGTGCTACATTAATAATGCTGTCAGTTGCGGTGCGCTGCTGCTAAAATCGGATTGGATAGGAGTGTCTGTATTGCCTGCTTACGACTACAAGTGCAACAGTTGCGGCCATCGTTTTGAGGAACGCCAGAGTTTCTATGACGATCCCGTGGCGAACTGCCCTATATGTGACAGCCAAGCCAGCCGCCAGTTCGTAGCCGTGCCCATAGTCTTCAAGGGCAGCGGCTTTTATGTGAACGACTACGGCAAGGGCAGCAGCTACACCAACACCACCAGTCGCAACGGCTCGTCTGAAAACTCCGGCAGCGAAGACTCTTCCTCAGGTTCGACATCCAAGGCGAGTTCCGCATCTTCTAGCTCGGAAGAGTAGTCCCACCATTGCGCGCCGTCATCCAGCGTGTCTCACATGCGTCCGTCACCGTTGACAACGAGATCACCGGCAGCATTGGCGCGGGCTTAGTCGTTCTCATCGGCATCCACGAAGACGACGACGAGGAAGATGCCGCCTATATCGTCGGAAAGACCACCAATCTTCGCATATTCAGCGACGACGACGGCAAGTTCGACCTATCAGCGCTCGACACATCCGCGGAATTGCTCGTCATAAGCCAGTTCACCCTATACGGCGACACACGGCGCGGACGACGCCCCAGCTTCAGTCATGCCATGCCACCGGAGCCTGCCTCCGACCTGTTCAACCGCACACTGCGCCTGTTCGAGCAGACCGGACTGAAGGTGCAAACAGGCAGATTTCAAACGCACATGGAAGTGTCAATCCACAACGACGGACCAGTAACCATCCTGATTGATTCCGCCGACAGGCATCGCACAAGGCGAGGTTGACGCCAAGTGATATTGCCCTCTTCCCAGCTCCTAGCCTTCCCCCAATCAGGGTAGAGGGATAACAGGGCGCAGGCAACAACCGAGTTTCAGCGCGGCGACCAGAAGCCCATTATGCCTTCCCCGACCACATGCGCCTCCGCGACCGGCTCCACATCCACCACCACGATGTGGAACGACGAGTGCCCAGGATGCGCGCCCATTGATGCCGTAACTGAGTCGGTCAACAGGTCGCCGGCGAACACGATGCTGCGGCTGTCCGGCGACCACAGCGAATGCGAGTAGGCATACTGGTCGAAAAACTGGAACATCGTCACCTGCTCGCCGGATGGTGCGAAATCTACCAGCAGCGTGCTCTCGCCGCTATGAGCATCGTAAAGCGCCCAGCTTAGTGCGCCCTGCCTGTTGGACAGCGTGACGAACGCGATTTTCGTGCCGTCAGGCGACCAGAAGAATGCCAAAACCGGCACGTCTAACTCGATCACGCTTGCCGATGTGCCGATTGGCACGACGGCTAGACTTTCGTACACGGGCAGCACTGTATCACGGTACATCAGATATTGCGATGCTTCGGCAATCGCAAGGTGTCTGCCCGTTGACGACCAAAGGAATGCCGTCTCCCCTTCTACGCTGCGCAGTGGCGTTATCGCCTGCACTCGTGCGCCGTCCATTCGCACGCTGGACACGCTCGCCTGCCGTACCGCTGGCTGCGAGCGTATAGTCAGCGAGCCGTCAATGGGATGCAGTGCTGGCACACGATAGCCTGATTCACGCAATTGCAATTGCTGTGCGGTGCAATCTTCCTCGCAAGAAACGGCGAAGTGTTCTACACCGCGATGCACTGCAAGCGTGGAAGAATCAGCAGACCAGGACATCCACAGCGGCCCATCGTCCAATAGATGATTTGCTGTCGGGTCGTCCCGCAGGTCGTCCATAAAGAGGCTCAGCTCACTGCCGGTGTTCGCGATGAAAGCGAGCCGCTGACCGTTCGGAGTCCACAGCGGATAGTGAACGACGCCCTGCGCCAGCAACCCCACTTCGCCCGGTTCGCCGGCGTGCAATACCCTCTCCGCGCCGCCCGAGATGTCCGATGCGTACAGGTTCAGCTGCAATGCGCCGTCGTTTTCCACGGCACCGGAATACACAAGCGTGTTCGCATCAGGAGACCATGTAGGCCAGGTGAAAAACCCATCGACATCGGGGCTGATAGTGTTGACTTGCAAGCCGTTGGGACGCATCGTCATCACTTCGCCGTCCGTGCTGACGAAGGCGATGAGATCGACGCCGGGTTCCGTAACCGGGCGCACTGCCGCGATTACGGCGGCGCAGGCGAGTAGCAGAACAAGCGCGAGTAAGCCAACGAATAGCCTAGCCAATGTCAGCCGCTCACGATGCGAAATCTAGGCTGATGTCGAGGTCTTTGGCGGAGTGCGTAAGCGCGCCCACGGATATGAGATCGACGCCCGACGCAGCGGCGGCGCGCACCGTTCGGAGCGTGATGTTGCCCGACGCTTCGGTAACCGCCCTGCCCTCTGACATCCGCACGGCGAGCGCCATATCCTCCGGCGCCATGTTGTCCAGCAGCAGGATTTTCGCGCCTGCGTCCAGCGCCTCTTCCACTTGCGCAAGGTCTTCGACTTCGACTTCGACATTTATCGTGTGCGACTTCTCGCTGTTCGCCTTACGCACCACATCGCCAAGGTTCATGCCGAGATCGCGCAGCGCCGCGATATGATTGTCCTTGATGAGAATGCCATCGCCGAGATTTTGCCGGTGATTGTATCCGCCGCCGACCCGCACGGCGTATTTCTCAAGCGCGCGCAAGCCCGGAGTCGTCTTGCGCGTGTCCACGATTCGCACATCGTAGCCATAGACTTCGCGCACATAGGCGGAAGTCTCAGTCGCAATGCCGGACAGCCTGCGAATGAAGTTCAGCGATGTTCGCTCCGCCTTGAGCAGTGGATTCATCCTGCCATCGACGGTGGCAATCAGGTCGCCCGATGACAGGCGCTCCCCGTCGCTGACATTGGCGGTGACCGCAAGGGAGCGATCGAATCGCCGAAAAACGGCTAGCGCGATATCCAAGCCCGCGAGAACGCCGTCTTCCTTCGCGACAAACGACGCCCTGCCCTGCATATCCGGCGGAATCAGGATGTCGGTTGTCGGGTCGCCTATGGATAGGTCTTCGGATAGCGCTCTGTCTATCAGCGCCTCCGTTTCCAGTGTCATGTGAAACAATGCCGTGTTCCTCGCTGCCTTCATCTACGAACAGACCCATCTTGGCGCAATATCGTCTGCCCAAGACGGGTCATTTACTTGGCTTGAATAGCAGTGTTGAATAGGTAGTTAAACGCAGCCGCTATACGACCGATAGCATCCTGTCCAGCGAGATGCGCGCCTGCTCTGCGGTATCGTCGTCAACGCTGATTTGGTTCACGACCACGCCTTCGTTCAGTCCGTCAAGCACCCAACTGAGATAAGCCGGATGGATGCGATACATCGTGGAGCACGGGCAGACAACCGAGTCTAGGCAGAATATCGTCTTGTCCGGATTTTCGGCGGCGAGGCGATTGACCATGCTGATTTCGGTTCCTATGCCGATAACGCTGCCCGGCGCGGCGTCCGCCACCGTCCGCTTGATGTACTCTGTCGAGCCGTTGGAGTCCGCAGCCTGCACGACATCCATCGTGCATTCCGGATGCACGACCACATGGACATCCGGGTGCGTCGCGCGAGCCTGCTCAATCTGCTGCACGGTAAAGCGCGTATGTACCGAGCAATGCCCCTGCCAAAGAATGAGCCGCGCTCCGCGAAGGTCTTCGACGGTGTTGCCACCCAGTGGCTTGAACGGATTCCAGACCACCATTTCGTCCAGTCCGATGCCCATCTTCAAGCCGGTGTTCCTACCAAGATGCTGGTCCGGCAAGAAGAGGATACGGCTGCCGCGCTCTAATGCCCACTCGAAGGTGGCAGGCGCGTTGGACGATGTACAGACGATGCCGCCGTTGCGTCCGCAGTGCGCTTTGATCGCGGCGGTGGAATTCATGTAGGTGATGGGGATAATGTCGCCATCGTCGCCAAGTTCGTCGTACAGGTCGTCCCAGCAGTCCAGCACATCATCGATTCGTGCCATGTCTGCCATGGAGCAGCCGGCGGTCAAGTTCGGCAGTATAACCCGCTGATACGGCGCGCTGAGTATGTCCGCCGTCTCCGCCATGAAATGCACGCCGCAAAAGATGATGCTCTCCGCATTTTTCTGCGTGGCTGCGAACTGCGAAAGGTTGAACGAATCACCGCGATAGTCAGCATACTTGATTATTTCGTCGCGCTGGTAGTGATGCCCCAGGATGACAGCCCTGTCGCCCAGCTTCGCCCTTGCGTCGGCGATACGCACGTCAAGCTCATCCGGCGACATTCGCATATAACTCACCGGCAGCTTTTGCCAGCGAACACCGGCGCTGAACTCGTCCTCAAGTGTCTTCGCTTGCAGCTCGTCGTCCGTCTGACAGAACGCGGACTGCTCGATTTCAGTAATGGGTATCGTCGGAATTCGTTGCTTGACAACCATAACGATAATCCCTCCAGACGCGCACGACCGCACAGCGGCGTTAGTGCGCTATCGTCCCCTGCAATGACCAGGGAGCTGTCTTGTCTATCTTCACATTGACCGTCTTCCCGGCAAGGTCAGAGTATGTATCTCCGTCGTTGATGAAAACCAGTTTGTCGTTGCGATTGCGCCCAAACCACTTGCCCCGCTTGCGCCCCTCCACAAGCACATCGAAGCGGCGTCCCAGCAGCTCGGCGTTTATCTCGGTGGCGATGCGCTCTTGCAGAATTTCGATCGCCTTCAATCGCAGTTTCTTCTCGTCCTGCGGCACATCGTCCACCAGCTTGCGCTCGGCGATTGTGCCGGGGCGGTTGGAATACGCCGCCGCGTGAACCTTGTCGAACTTAATGTCTTCGATGAGCGAAAGCGTCTCGTCGAACTGCGCATCCGATTCGCCGCAAAAGCCCACGATAACATCCGTACTCAGCGATACATTGGGTATGCGCTCGCGAATCTTGTCGATGAGGCGGCGATATTCGTCGTTCGTATAGCCGCGCCGCATATCGGCGAGTACCTTATCGTCGCCCGCTTGGAACGGCAGGTTGATATGCTCGCAAACCTTGTCCAGCCCGGCGACCGAATCAATGATATGGTCGCTCATATCGTTCGGGTGCGAGGTGAGAAAGCGCACGCGCTCAATGCCGGACACATCGTTGACCGCGCCAAGCAGGTCGCCTAAGTCGTTGTCCTCGGGCAGATCATGTCCGTAGGAATCTACATTCTGCCCAAGCAGCGTAACTTCTTTTACGCCGCGCTTGACCAGCATTTCAGATTCGAGCACAATCTCCGCGACCGGACGGCTGACTTCTCTGCCCCGCCGATATGGGATGATGCAGAAAGTGCAGAACTTGTCGCAGCCATGGATAATGGGAATGTAAGTCGCCACATCGGGACGAGCTACTAGCGGTCCGATGCAGCCGTCGGTGTCCAAGTCCATTCGCTCGCCAAGCAGGTCTATCAGCGGCTGGAACTGCTGCGGCTGCATGAACACATCGACATACGGGAAACGCTTTTGCAGGTCGTCGGTATTGGGTCCGACCATACAACCCATCAGCGCGAGAACCTTGTCTTGCTTACGATGCTTCAGCGGCTTGAGGCTCGTCATCATGCCCACTACGCGATCTTCGGCGCTCTGGCGCACAACGCAGCTATTGAGAACGATGACATCGGCTTCTTTAGGCGATTGGCGTGGCTCCAATCCCATCTGTCCGAGTGCGCTTTCTAGGCGCTCGGAATCTGCCTTGTTCATCTGGCAGCCGACAGTCCAAATGTAGTATCCATCCATTTGTGAAAGTTTTCTCAAAATCAGGGTAAAAAAATAATAGATGGCGGAGGGAATGGGATTCGAACCCATGAGGGCCTTTTCAACCCTAACCGCTTAGCAGGCGGCCGCACTAGACCTCTATGCGATCCCTCCACTCTAGTTAATGAATTAATATAACAGACGTAGCATAGTATTGGCAACATTAATGATTGTGATTTGCGTAACAATCAACAGCTGCTTAGGCTACCGCCCAGGCGCCAAACTAACCGCTTGCCGCCACCGCATCGGCCTGCTTGGCAACCTCGTCCTCTTGGCTACCGACCCACACTTCGCCGCCCTCGAAGAATTCCTTCTTCCAGATTGGCACAATCTGCTTGATGCGGTCGATCGCGTAGGCGCTCGCCTCGAACGCTTCCTTGCGATGCGGCGACGCGATGGCAACCACAAGGCTGAGGTCGCCGATTTCAATCCTGCCGAGCCGGTGCGCTATCGCCACATGGGAGATGCCCCAACGCTCGCGAATCTCATCGATTATTCGAGCGAGTTGGTTGTCCGCCATCGGGCGATATGCCTCGTATTCGAGGTACTGCACCTTGCGCGCGGCAGTTGAATCGCGCGTCGAGCCGAGGAATGTTACGACCGCGCCGTTGCTGTCGCTCTTAACGCTGTCGGTTATCGCATCCGGGCAGAGAGTTTCGTTGGTAATGGTAATCATTAGTTCACCGTTGTGCGCGCGCAATCTGACACGCGCCGAATCAGTTTCGGAAAGACTAGCACAGAAGAATTAACCGAGAATTGGAAGCGCTACGGCAGCGCGCCGCCGCTTACGGGCGGAATGAATGCCACTTCGTCGTTCTCGCTTAGCGGGTAGTCGTGCTCTTGGTACTCTTCGTTCACCGCAATCATCAGGCGCGACTTGTCTCCGGCAATAGCGGGATGCAAGCGCAGCAATTCGCTCGCCGCATCAGACACTGTGGCGCCCGTTGGCAGGCTCATTTCGATGTCCGCCGTACCCGCCTTTTCCTTGTAGCTTGCGAACAGCTTAACTCTGACTAGCAGCGCGCGACCTCCGGCACTTGGTACTCGCTCTATACGCTAATTATACCACGCCGCAGATTGCCATTGGCGCAGCCGCCCAAATAGCCCCTTCCCCGAGACGACTTCACAAGTCCCTAATGTTGTCATTCCGCGTTGTCTTTGTCATCCCGCGTTGTCTTTGTCATTCCGAACCAACTCCCATGTCATTCCGAACGCAGTGAGGAATCTGAATCGTTGTATGCAAGCCTGTTTCCGACTTTAGTTTTCTCGCTTTGCTCGAAATGACAGGTATAAATTGCATTTGTGAAATCGTCTTTCCTCCTAGTGGGAAGGCTAGGAAAGAGGCAAAGCCAACGCCACGCAACCCCAAATGCCATAAATCGACCTAATAAGCCAGCGCCCCGCCATTCACATGAATCGTCTGCCCCGTGATGAACGATGCGTCGTCCGACGCAAGAAATGCGCAAGTCGTCGCGATTTCCTGCGGGAAACCGAGCCTGCCGACCGGAATACCGACGGCGCGTGTGGCGGGCGGTCCGGCAAAGGGGTTAGCGTTGCCCGGTGGAGGTGTCGTGTCGAAAGCACCCGGCACGATATGGTTGACGAGGATACCGTGCTCCGCGAGCTCTTCGGCAAGCGCGCGCGTCAGACCTAGCGCGCCCATCTTGGACGCGCATACATGCGCCCACTCCGCTCTGCCCTTGAACGCGTTCAGCCCGGACACATTGATTATCCGTCCCCAGCCGCGCTCCATCATCCCCGGAATGACCGCCTGCGAGCAGAAGAACGGCCCGTCCAGGTTCACCGCCATCACCGCGCGCCATTGTTCGAGAGTCATGTCGGTGATGGAATCGGCGGCGCGCAGGCCGGCGTTATTGATAAGAATGTCCACGCGACCGAACGTCGCGAGCGCGTCCCCCACCATCGCATCGACCTCCTCCTTGACGCCCACATCCGCGATTGCGGCAATTGCCGAGCCGCCCAGCGCCTCGATCTCCGCGACCACGCCATCCGCCTCCGCACGATTCGAGCGCGCATTCACGACCACATTAGCCCCGCGCCGCGCCAACTCCAGCGCCGTAGCCCGCCCGATATTCCTGCCCGAACCAGTAATCAGCGCCACCTTGCCGTCGAGTGTCATTGAGATGCTCCTAATCTTGTGTTTTGCCTAATAGTGTTATTGTTCTTCGCCTATCAGTGGACTCTAAAATGCAATCATAATGCATTAGTCAAGCAGCGCCTGATAGCGTTTCCTTCTAGGTGGTCAGGCACGTTTCACTACCGTTCGCGGCGAAAGTCTCGTTGAGGTGGGCATAATTGCCGTTCCTTATGTCCCTTCCCCCTTTGGGGGAAGGTTAGGAAGGGGAAAATGACGAATTATGCACAGCCCTAAAGTCCTGAATCCACGAGACGATTCCACAAATCCCTAATGTTGTCATTCCGCGCTGTCTTTGTCATTCCGAACGCAGTGAGGAATCTGAAATCGTTGCACGCAACCCTGTTTCCGACTTTAGATTTCTCGCCTCGCTCGAAATGACAGGTATAGACCGCAAATGACAGGTATAAATTGCATTTGTGAAATCGTCTCATCCACAAGACAATTTCAAAAGTCCCTTCCCCCTTGATGGGGGAAGGTTAGGATGGGGGCGAAATATGTGTCC
>VXNZ01000037.1 GCA_009840355.1 Chloroflexota bacterium | reverse complement strand
ATCAGAACATATGATTTCAAACACTCAAGCCCTGTCAGCCCCCGGTAAGCAATGTGGGGAACTGAAAACTGATAACTGATAACTGATAACTCACTCCCATGTGCATCCAAACAGCCCTACAACAGAAAATAGCCAATCTCACCAACGACGGTGAGACCATAGCCATGTTCCTTGTGGACACCTTGCAAAGCGACAGCTATGCCATCAAGACCTGCCACAAGCTGGACGCCGCACGTATGCTAACTAAGTACGGCTTCGCGCAAGTCGAAGGCAAAGTCATACCCTTCGACCCAACCGGCGACGAACCATCAACCGACAACTCTGAACTGATAACTGATAACTCTAAACTGACACCCACGCTCAGAGACATCGTAGCCTACCCCATTGCCCGATACATCCGAGACCGCACAAACGAAGGCGAAACCCTAGTCGAAGCCCTCTGCGACATAATCCACGACGACGGAGAATACGACAGTCAAGCAGCGCAGGGCTTCGGATACGGTGGAGTCCGCCCGCCCGCAAAGCCACACCACAAGCTCGCAGCAGCAAGCGAACTCCTGCGCCGCGCATTCGGCGAGTCCGCCAAACGCCGCAGGTCCGCATCCTACGACCCCGAAGCGGACTTAGACGACGCAGCCCCCATCAACGGACACTTGGCAAAGCTAGTCCGAGACAAGACAAACGGCGGCACGGAAGCCGCAGAACTCCTCATACGCATAGCCGAAGACGACCGCAGCGATGGTGACTGGACAGCCGCGCACCGCGTAGCAGCCGCGCGTGAACTGCTCCACCGCGCCTACGACCTCAACTACGAAGCCGTAAGCTGGGAGCATGTGCAGGCATACAAGCAAGCCACCGACTTCGCAGACGAAGGCGCGACCCTAGAACACGCCCGCATTCAAGCCGGACGCAACGCGCTGCTCCGCGAATTCAACGAGGCATACGAGTCCGGCGACGAAGAGGCAGCACAAGAAGCCGAGGACAAGTACAACGCCTACAACCGCTACATCACCGAAGGCAAAAACCCCGAAGACGCAATGGCATTCGCCACCTGCGGTCCCAACGACCCCGACCCCGAAGACGAGCAAGACAAACTCGACGGCAATCTGACCCGCTACAACCTCGTAGGGGCGACCGGCCGATCGTCCCACACCGCCGCAGCCCAAATCCCCACTCCCAAACTAACCGTTCCCATCAACAATCGCAGCCCCTAAAAACGCTATCGCTCACGAGGCGATTTCACAAACCCTTAATGTTGTCATTCCGCGCTGTTTTTGTCATTCCGAACGCAGTGAGGCATCTAAAGTCGTTGCATGCAGACCTGTTTCCGACTTTAGATTTCTCGCTTCGCTCGAAATGACAAGGATAAATTGCATTTGTGAAATCGTCCTGCTCACAACCACGCCCTGACAAACTCATGCCCCTTGTGTTATACTTTGCCTAATTGGTGTGCATCGTTACGCTACGCATTGTTACGCAGCATGCGCCGCCCATCCCCTCGCTGCAATGACACACGGAGGAAATACACTTGGCTTATGTAACCTTACGCGAAGGCGAAGATCCCGAGGCGCTGCTTAGGCGCTTCCAGACTACTATGCAGCGCTCCGGCATTCTCCGCGAGCTGCGCAACCGGCGCTTCTTCCGCTCCAAGGGCGAGCAGACACGCCTCGATAAGCAGCGCAGCCTACGCCGCATTCGCCGCCGCCGCGTCCGATAGCCGCGTCTCCGCGACTACCACAACTGCATGCCAATACCGAGAATGTACTCGCAAAGCCGCCTTGTGTTTCCCCCTTGCACAGGGCGGTTTGCTTTTGTGCCTTCCCATTTATAAACTTTCATCCACACACACCCGCACGGGAGACTGCGCCATGACCGCCACGCCCACCGACCACTATATCGATGTCAACGGACTGACCATCCACTACCTCGACTGGGGCGGCGACTCGCCGCGTAACCTGCTGCTGGTGCACGGTCAGGGCGGCAACGCGCACAACTGGGACCACATCGCCCGCGAGTTGCGCAACGAATTCCGTGTCATCGCGCTCGACCAGCGCGGACACGGCGATTCTTCCCACACTCGCGAGGGATACGCCGTAACCGCGTTCGCCGAAGATCTCGCCGCATTCGCAGAGGCTATCGGCATCGTGCCGTGCGACTATGTCGGCGCATCGCTCGGCGCGCGCAACGCCATCCCATACGCCGGCGACAACCCGACGCACCTCAAGCACCTAATCTGCTTAGACTACGGTCCGGAAATGAGCACGGTGTCCGCGCAGAAGCAGATTGGCGGCATGAACCGCCGACCGCTCGGCTGGCGCAGCATCGACGAGTATGTGGAACACAGCATGCAGGCGAACCCGCGTCCGTCCGCGGAGTACTACCGCACCACCGCGCAGCACGGCTTTCGGCTCAACTACGCGGGTAAGTATGTCCCCAAGCAAGACCCCGACCTGTTCTGGATTAACGGCAGCTTCGGCGCGAACGAAGTGCCGCTGCTGTGGGAGAAATGGGCGCAAATTCGCTGTCCCATTCTGGAACTCAAAGGTGCCGAAAGCGACTTCCTCTCCCCCGAAATCGTGGCGAGAATGCGCGAATTGCAGCCGTCCCTGCAATTCATCGAAGTGCCGGACTCGGGACATCCCGTAGCATCCGACAACCCGAACTTCCTGCTAGCCGAACTGCGCCGCTTCCTGGTGGACTAGGCGGAACGCAGAAATTGCTTTCCCCAACTTCGCAGACAAATCTGTCTCAAAAAAGACTCTTTTTCGCTTGCGTATCAAGTACATAAGTGCTAATATCTCGGTAGTCCAATGTAGGAGCGCCTAATGGCTGACGCTATGTTTTACTGCCGTAGCAGTGAGCGAATGACAGAAATAGAAAATGACTCTATCGCTCTGACGGTGACCTCTCCACCTTATTGGAACGCCATCGAATACGATATTCATGCCAATGGAGATGGCAGCGAATGGTATCGTACTTGGAATTAAGATAATGATATGCTGTCAATCAAATCTCCTTGGGCAGACACCTTTGACAGATTCGTTGACTCAATCCAAGAGTCAGCAATCATAACTGCTCCGTTTATTACTCGTCAGCCTGTTGAACGGTTAGTTCGGCAATTGCGTAAGCCTCAGTCAGTGCAATTAGACTTACTAACCAATCTTGATGAACGCAACTTGTCTGGTGGACTAGTGGACAGCGCTGCTTTATCCTGGCTGTGTGAGCAAATTCCCCAAACCACTGTACGACATCTGCGCTATTTGCATGCCAAAGCTTATGTTGCAGACAACCATACCGCCATTGTTACGTCTGCGAACCTTACTTCTGGCGGACTATGGCGCAACTACGAACTAGGCGTTTCCATCACTGATTCGCAAGAAGTTAGAGAACTGTCGGACGATTTGCGAGAATACGGCGAATTCGGTGTATTAGTTCCGATGGATGCCTTGGTTGAACTGGATGCCCTGGCGCGTAGGGCTCGGCGATACAAAGAGGCTTCAGATGACACAGGTGATTCCATATCAGAATATGACAAAGCCATTGATGAGATTAGCGAGCGCCTGGCGGAGTTGCGAACCAACACTGAAGAATTCGCGGTCAACCCCAAAGCGTCCACCAATGCCAAGTTTGCCGATGCTGTAAGGTATATCCTGAAACGGAACGGTCCACTACCTACGGCTAAAATTAATCTTCTTGTTCAAGAATTGATGCCCGAATGGTGCGATGACAATGTTGACCGCGTAATTAGGGGTGTTTCATTTGGCAGAAAATGGAAGCATCAGGTTCGCAATGCCCAAGTTCAGTTGCGACGTGAAGGCGTCATCGTTCGGGAAGGCAAAGTCTGGAGGTTGGTATGATATGGGAGTAGCAAAAATGTCGCACCGAGAAATTACTCATTCACTCGTGGAGATAATCCACTATAGCTATTTGCATCCCGCAGACGAAGGTAAAGACGCCGTATATGCGTTCACACACAGTCAAGAGATAAACAACATATGCGCTGACATTTTGCCGCCGTATGCTGTAACTCCTGTGGACAAAGAAACCTTGAAAAATGCCATGTCTGCCTACGCCCAAAGGCGCAACATCAGCACGGAGGATGAAGCGCAAATTCGCGCATGGCTGGACAACATGCCTGAAGAAGTCGCCATTATTGAACGAGAGCCTTAGGCAACTGCGTGCCGCCAGTGAAGCCGTAACTATGGAAATACTGCAAAGAACGGCGGCGGGACGGGCGATTTTCCCTCGCTTGCGGATTTCATCTAAATATGATTATGAACGATACGAGCCACCGCAACCGTCGCCGCCTTCGATCGCACCTTCGGCACAATAATCTCGCCGCCGGATGCCAGCAGCGCCGCAGGTTCAGCCACGCCAACGATGCCCAGCAATCGCTGCGATGCGGACGCAGGCGACGGACCCGGCGTCGTGTTCAGCTCGTCGGCTTCGTAATGCAGCACGGGAACGCCCAGACGCTCGGCAAGCATGTTGATACCCGTCTCATCGCGCTTTAATTCTGCGGTGGCGATGCAGCGAATGCTCCCGATCGCCAGCCCTTGCGCCGAGAATGTGTCGCGCAGCAACGCATCGACTTCGGCGAAATCCACGCCGCGCCGGCTGCCAATCCCCACGACAAGACTGCGCGGCCTGTACACGACTAGCGTCCTGTGTCCCTGCGCCGCGACCTGCTCGGACACATCCACGCGGTCGCTTATCACGAGCGCATTCGGAAACGCCGCCAGCGCGTCTATCGTGTCGCAAACGGTTATGTTCGAAGGCAGCAGGCTGTTCGCGTCCCACCAATCACGCTCGCCGGAGTCTTGGTAAACTCCGACAGGTTCGCCGTTCACCACCGCCGCACTCGCCCGCGTAACCATCAGCGAACTCGCCTCGATGCGCCAGCCTAACTCAGCGCCCAGCAGGTCAACGGCTATGGTGTTCAGCGCATGCGACGCCGATGTGATGACCGCAGTTGCGTCAATCGCGCGCGCGACTTGCTCCGCAAGGATGTCCGCGCCGCCGACATGCCCGGACAGCAGACTCACCGCGAAACGGCCGCCGTCGTCCACGCACACGACGGCACAGTCCGAATGCTTGTCTTCGATGTGCGCCGCGAGCAGCCTGACCGCCGCGCCGACGGGCATCATCAGCACGAGCCGATCGCACTCGCCAAACAGCCGCGCCACCACTGGCCGCGCCGGCAAATCAAACGCCACGCCGCCATCAACATCATCCGCGAACCGCCGCGCCACATGCAGCACAGCGCCATCCCCTAGTGCATCTCGAATCCGCGCCGCAATCGCCGCGCCGCGCCGCGATATGGCAACTATCGCCGTGTCAGCCATTGCTCGCGCGATGATGCACCGCTTCGCTTTTGGCGAAATCTACGGCGCGGCGGTATAGGTGCGTGTAGTTGGACGAATACAGGTGAGATGTCGCTGCCGTGCCTGCCGCTTCGAGCTGCCGTATGTCCGTGTCGAACGCCGCGCCTACCAGCACCAGCGCTTGCAGCGTTATGCCCGCGCGCTTGACCTTCGGCGCGATGTCGCCCAGCGTTCCGGTGATGACCAACTCGTCCTCCCAGCCTACGCGATAGACCACCGCGACCGGCGTATCGTCGTGGTATGCGCCGCCCGCCTTCAGCTCACTGACGACCTTGTTTATACGAGTGATGCTGAGGAACAGTACCAGAGTACATCCGTGCGCCGCGAGGTCGCGCAGCTCCTCACCGCTTGGCATTGCCACTCGACCCTCCAGCCGCGTGAATATCACCGTCTGCGACACTTCCGGCACGGTGAACTCGGTCTTCAGCACTGCCGCCGCCGCGAATGCCGCGCTGACACCGGGCACTATTTCGTAGTCCACCCCCGCTGATTCCAACAGGCGCATCTGTTCCAACACCGCGCCGTAGATGGACGGGTCGCCGCTCTGCACACGCGCGACGAGCTTGCCCTCACGTGCCGCCGCTATCATCGTCTCGGTGATTTCGTCCAGCGTCATCGTCTTGCTGCCGATAATCCGCGCGCCGTGCTTGGCGCCATCACACACAGACGGATGCACCAGCGAATCCGCGTAGATAATCACATCCGCCGAGTCGATAATGCGCTTCGCCTTCAGCGTCAGCAGCTCCGGGTCGCCCGGACCGCCGCCAATAAAAAAGACCTTGCCTTCGCCCAGAATATCCATCCTGCCTAACCGTCCTGCCCATCCTGTTCATCGATGCTGGCTTTGCTGAGTATCAGCATCGAGAAGTAGTCCGTTTCCGATGGCGATATATCTTGCAGGCTGAACTCGACCCGCTCTCGTGGCGTGGTTGCCCTTCGCACGAACACGCAGCGGCTCAGCTCGCCGTCCGCTTCCAGTTGCGACACCGCTGCCATCGCCCTGCGGTTCACCTTCATCAGCACCACCGTGTCGTTGCGCGCCAGCACATCGCGCAGGTCGTCGATGCCGTACATCGCGGGCAGCACGGCGAGCCGTTCCGCATGCGACACGAGCGGAATCTTCGCGCGAGACGCGGACGCCGTGATGGATGTTACGCCCGGCACCACCTCGATCGGGATATCCGGATACAGCGCCTGAACCTTCACCATCACATACATAAAGGAGCCGTACAGCAGCGGGTCGCCCTGCGTCAGGAACGCCACATCCTCGCCGCCCAGCAGGTAGCCCGAGATGCGCTCGGCGGCTTCCGTCCACACATCATCCGACGTGCCGCCCATCACGACCTCGGCGTATATCAGCCGCTGCCACGATTCATCGATGTGGTGTCGCGCCACCGTGAGCGCGAGGCTATCCTCGCTGCCAACAGCCTGCGGCGTGAACACAACCGGCGAGTCCCGCAGCACGCGCACCGCCTTCAATGTCAGAAGTTCCGGATCCCCCGGCCCCACGCCAACCCCATACAAGCAGCCTATCTTATCCACCTTGCCCATCCTGCCTATCTATCTTGCCTATCCAGCCTGTTTATTCTGTCCATCCGTGTCAATCCCCGTAATGATAAACACCGGGTTCTGCGCCGCCATCCTCGTCGTGCCGTCGGGCAGCGCACTGCCACGCGACGCGCTTATCATCGTCGTTTCCACATCAAAGCCTAGCGAGACAAGGCAAGCCCGCGCAGTCTGCACGCGCTCGATTGCCGCAAGGTTAACCACTATACGCCCGCCCGCTTTCAATCGAGATACAGCGCATTCCAATATGTCCGCGATCTTGCTGCCTCCGCCGCCCACAAACACGCAGTCCGGCGCAGGCAGCCCGCCAAGCGCATCCGGCGCCTCGCCTACTTCCACTACGATATTCGAAGGTCCGAGATTCGCGATATTATGCCGCAGCATTTCCAGGCACTCGCCGTCTCGTTCTACCGCGTACACCGTGCCTTCGGACGCGATGAGCGCCGCTTCGAGCGCGACCGAACCGCTGCCCGCACCAACATCCCACACGACGCTGTTACGCCTCAATCCCAGCTTGTACAAGCTCACCGCGCGCACTTCCGACTTGGTGATGAGTCCACGAACAGGGCGTTTCTGCGCGAATGCCTCGTCCGGCAGACCGAGCGGACGATTTGCAGAACTATCGCCCGTAATTCTCGCGCCGTTGCCAGCGTGCGCCTTAGCCATCTGACGCAGCCGTGAGCGGAATGCCCGCCGCAGATGTGCTCGCCTTGCCAAGGATGCCGCCCTCGAAGTCGAAGCACATCGCGTCGATAATCAGGTCGTTCGCGCGGTCGCGTAGGTCGGCATCGCGGGAGTGCATCTTGTCGTTCAAGTAGCGGCGCGCCTCGTCGCACACGCGCTCGCACATCAGGTCGAACACCTGCATCGCGCCGTGTTCCAGCGCAATCTCCTGAAAGTGCCTGCCGCTTGCCGCATCGCGCATCAGCGCCTGCACATCGTCGCTCGCGCCGCACTCAGCCGCAAGCGATGCGAGGAACGCAGGATCGACCTTGTTGCCGGCAACATGCGTAACGAAGTAACCCATGGCAATCTTAGAGAACTTGCCAACCATGCCGACCAGCGTCGCGCGTGGGATACCGTTCAGCACGCACCGTTCCAGCGCCGAGCCGGTGAATATGCCCACATTCACATACGCCATATCTTCCAGCACGAGCCAGCGCTTGGCGAACAGCTCGGACTGCGTACCGGTGGTGATGACCATATGCGGTAGATTGTTCGCCGCCGCGACATTGATGGCGACATTCACGCTCGCCCGCCAAGCGGCAGTGGAGAACGGCTGCACCACGCCCGTAGTTCCGAGTATGGATATGCCGTCAACAATGCCCAAACGCGGGTTGTCAGTCTTCTTGGCGATTTCCCTTCCGCCTGGGACGGATATTTCCACAATGAACGAGTCCGCACTGCCCATGCTCTTCGCGGCATTCTGTACGGATTGCGTAATCATGCGGCGCGGCACGCGGGTTATCGACGGATCGCCGACAGGTATGCCCGTTCCCGGCTTCGTAACCGTGCCCACGCCCTCGCCGCCTAGCAGTGTTACGCAAGCGCCGTCAGCGCCACTCGCACCGTTCACACTTCTATTGACGCCTACACCACTCTCGCCACCTGCGCTGTCAATGCGACTTGCGGTGTCATCCGCCCAAACTCTCGCGCAAATCTCCGCGCCCGATGTTACATCCGGGTCGTCTCCGCCATCCTTTATCACGGAACAGGTCGCGCTGGACGCAGAACCGTTCTTGTCAATCTCGCACCGCTCAATCTGAAATGTGGCGTCCTTGCCGATGGGCAGACGGATGGTAACCTCGCTGACGGGTTCGTCGGATAGCAACGCTAGCGTGGCGGCTTTCGCGGCTGCCGCGGCACACGCGCCCGTCGTATAGCCGGTTCGCATGCCGCGCCTTCGCACCGTCGGGCGGCTGTAATCGCTTTCTCGCCTTGCCATCTTGCTATACCACGCTAATCGTATGCCGCGTCGAGGATGCGCCGTGCCGTAAGCTCAACCAGCCCATCGTCCACGCCGAGCGTTGGCGTAACGGCGAACCCAACGCCAGGATACTTCCGCTCCAGCGTCTTCACGCCACCGACGATGTTCCTCGTCAGTATCAGCCCGGGGAAGAAGATGTACGGCACGCAGGTGACGGACGCCGCGCCTTGCCGTTCCACCAAGTCCGCCACCGCCTCTTCCATCGTAGGCGGGCCGAAGTGCGACTGCGCCACCGCCACCGCAAAGCCCGCGCCGAGCTGCTCTTCGAGCATGCGCCCCATCTCGTACAGCCACAGGTGGTCTTCAGCCTGCGATCGTGTGCCGGCTTTGACTAGCATCACACCCATAGGTGCGCCTGTCGTGCCCGTTGTGATCGAACCTGCACTGCCGTTCCGCTGTGCCACTTGCGCCTGAACACGCTGCCTGATTATTTCCACCAGCGCCGGGTCAGCTCCGAACACCGCAGTCGCCTTGATGCGGATGTGCGGGTATTCTTCCAGCGAGCGTTCTATCCCTTCTGCGAGGTCTTCCGTGCTGTGCGTGCCTTGCCCAAGCAGGAATGGCATAACGGTAATGTCGGTGCAGCCGTCTGCCACCAAACCCGCGACTGCCTTGGGCAAATCCGGCTGGATGAACTCCATGCACGCCATCCTGACCTTGGCGTTATCTTCACCGAGGTGGGATTGCAGACGCCGCACCATCTCGCGCAGACCGTCTATCGTGTGGTTGCCGCGCTGACTGCCGTGAGCAAGCAGCACCACGCCCCAACCGGCGCCCGGCGATGCGCCGTTCCGTCTGCCGGATTTCATATTCTCAGATGTCATTTCGGCGGCTCTCGCGTTCCCTGTCTCGCTGGTCATATTGCATCTTCCATAGTCAAGGATAGCAGAGCATTCAGCGTCGCCGCCGCCGCGCTGCTGCCGCCGCGATTGCCCAGAATCGTGATATGCGGCACGGAGCGCTTGGCAAGTTCGTCTTTCGACTCGGCGCAAGCGACAAAGCCTACGGGCATGCCGATTATAAGCGCCGGTGTAGCCTTGCCTTCGTCCACGCAGTCTAGGAGTGCGAGCAACGCCGTCGGAGCGTTGCCCACGGCGACGACCGCGCCGTCAATCTGCGGTATCAGCTCGCGTATAGCGGCTGCGGAGCGCGTGATACCCTCCCGTTTCGCGCGCTCCGCAACGCTGGGTGCGTCTATCATAGTGGTAATCGGATTGCCGGTGCGTCTCAGCAGCGCTTTCGATGTGCCCACTTCAACCATACGCACATCGGTAACGATGGTGGCGCCGGCGCGGATTGCCGCCGTGCCTCGCTCGACGGCGCCGTCGCTGAACCGTACCGACCCGACAATCTGCGGCTCGCCCTCAGCGCGCACGATGCGCCCGAGCACATACCGCTCGCGCACCGTCAGATGCGGCGTCGGAGGCATAGCGTCTTCGACCATCTCAAGGCTGCGCCGGTCAATCTCATCCGGAGTAAGCCCAAATCGTTGCAGCAGCGTCAAATCTAACTCGCTCCGCCGGTCATCACGTCGCCAAGCGTTGTGCGTTGCCATCGTGCATCATCAATCGCCATCAAGCGCGCATCTCTGAAACTGCCGTACATAATATCACGCTTTCCCCCGCAAAACACGGAACGCGGAGGCAAGCGTGGGAATTTGATAAGTTATTCCCTGTCAATCCTATCCTGACTATCCTGTACATCAATGTTAATTTCCCTGTCCACTTTGACGCGCGACACGGCGAATAATGTAAAATATAAAACATGCTCAACCTACTACGCCCCAGACGCGACGAACAAGATAAGCGCTTCCATCCACCATCCCTCGTCGTCGGCTTGGGAAACCCCGGTCCCGAATACGCCGGCACACGACACAACGCAGGCTTCTGGTGCATCGACGCGCTGGCGAACAAGCATGGCATCACGCTTGAACGGCGGCACAGGTCGTCTATCATCGGCGAGGGCGAGATTGACAGCCGGCGCGTCATTCTGGTCAAGCCGCGTACATTCGTCAACCGCAGCGGCGCGGCTGTCCGCTATCTGACGGCACGCTACAGTATGCCGATGGACAAGCTGCTGGTTGTGTGCGACGACATTAACCTGCCGCCGGGCAAGATCCGCATGCGGCGCAAGGGCAGCGCGGGCGGACACAACGGCATCAAATCCATCATCGAAGCGACAGGATCCCAAGATTTCCCGCGTCTCCGCATAGGTGTAGGTCGCCCGCCCGAAGGCGCAGGACACGCGGGGCAGATTGAGCATGTCATAGGCACCATGGAAGCCAACGAACGCGAGGTCGTGGACGGAACCGTAGCCCGCGCCGCCGACGCCATCGCCTGCCTGCTATCCGAAGGCATCGACGAAGCGATGAGCCGGTATAACTGATGGGCAGGATGCGTTCAGTTTGACAAGATAGCGACGAACTACAAACCACGATAAAGGACAGTGAATTGAAATTCGGCTTGTTTTTGGAATGGCCCAACCCGACGCTGCGCAATTGGAAGACGCTCTTTGAGGAGGGCGTGCAGCAGGTGCAGTACTCGGAGGAGATGGGCTTCGACTACTGCCTCATTGCCGAGCACCACTTCACGAATTACGGCAACTCGCCCGCGCCACTGATGCAGGCGCTCTACATTGGGCAGCGCACGCGGCGCATCAAAGTCGGCACCGCGTCCGTTATCCTGCCCGTGTGGCAGCCGCTGCGCCTCGCCGAAGAGATCGCCGTGCTCGACAATCTCATCGACGGCAGGCTTATGTGCGGCATCGGCAGGGGCTATCAGGGTTACGAGATGGCAGGCTTCGGCAGTGAGCTCGGTGAGTCGCGTACTAAGTTCCAAGAGACATTCGAGGTGCTGCTGAAGGCGTGGACATCGGACGAATCGTTCACATACGACGGTGAGTATGTCCGCATCGAAAATCCGATAACCGTGTTCCCCAAGCCGATGCAAAAACCGCACCCGCCGCTGTGGATTTCCGGCACGAGCGTGGAATCCATGCAGCTCGCAGCGCAGCACGACATGTTGCCATTATCGTCGAGCAACCTAGGCATGGATGGCGTGAAACGGCAGCTCGGCTCGTATTTGCAGGCTCGCAAGGCGGCGGGAAAGCCGCTCGGAATTGCAGCAGATGGCAGCACATCGCTCGCCCTGCAATGCATGACGCATGTCGCGCCGACTGACGAAGAGGCGCTCGAGGCGCTGCCCTATGTGCGCTGGCAGACTCGCGCCCAGCGCGGCTTAAACCGCCACGATGTGACGAACGGCAAGGCGGACGCAAGCCCATTCGACGGCGAGCTAGACGATGATGCGTTCTTGGACAGGCTGTATTTCGGCAGCCCTGAGACGGTCATCGAGAAGTTCCGCCGCGCCGCGGACGCAGGAGCGACGCACATCAGCAATTGGATGATGTTCGGCGGCATCGAGCACGAAAAGCTGATGCGCTCCGTCCGCCTGATGGGCGAAGAAGTGCTACCCGCCCTGCGAGACTACCATCCGCCTGTCACCCTCTACGCCGAGCTCCTAGAGCAGCCACCCATAACCACCGAAGAACTACAACGCGCCCGCTTTGCCCCCGGCAGCACACAGAGGTAGAGTCCCGTCCCTCTCAAGGCGAAGGTAAGAGCCTGCCCTCGCGAAAGCGGGGGATGGGGACAGGACTGCATAACTGGATGGATGATGTAATTATGTTAAAAGTCGGCACAATAGCCCCAGACTTCACTCTGACACTAGACTCCGGCGACACCTTCATCTTGTCCGAACATCGCGGTCAAAATGTCGTGATATTCTTCTTCCCGCGCGCAGGCACACGCGGCTGAAGCATAGAAGCCGCGGAGTTCCGCGACAGCCACGACAACATCGCGCAATCCGATGCCGTCGTCCTAGGCATCAGCACGGACACGTCCGCCGCGCTCGACGCCTTCGCACGCGAACTCGGCTTGCCATATAGCCTGGCGTCTGACCGTACCGGCGAAGTACGCCGCCTCTACGACGTCCAACGCCGCTTTGGGCTAGGCACATCCCGCGTAACCTATGTCATAGACTCTTCTGGCAAAATCCAAAGCGCCCACCACAACGAATTCGCCATAAAAAGCCACGCCCACCACTCGATTGAGATATTGCAGGCGCTGCGCGACGCCTAGCCGCACGCTCATCAAGATAGAAGGCACGGGATGCAAACTGACAGGCTGCATGATAAACGGGATGAACAATATAGATCAAAGCCAATCTCATCCCGTCATATCCTGTACATCAAGGGCTTTCGGCTATTGTGTTCCTCCGCTATGTTATTTCTCGCTTCGATAAATCTGAAATCGCTGACTATGGGCTGTCTTGCTCACACAGCGATTTTAGACCCTTCACTTCATTCAGAGTGCCATCGAAAGCCCCTGTCCTGTGCATAGATTTAAGTGCCCTGTGTGCTAAAATGTGAGGCAAATACCCGCTAGGAGATTTGCGATGACAATTGGCGAACTGAACGATACCGCACGCGCGCTTGTCGCGCCTGCCAAGGGCATTCTCGCCGCAGACGAGAGCACCAACACCATCAAGCGCCGGTTCGACTCCATCAATGTCGAATCCACCGAGCAGAGCCGCCGCGACTACCGCGAGATGCTGTTCCGCACGCCGGGAGCGAACGAGTACATCAGCGGCGTCATTCTGTACGACGAAACGCTGCGACAGCGCGGCGCGGACGGCACGCCTATAGTGGACGTCCTGCAAGAGCAGGGCGTCATACCCGGCATAAAGGTTGACCGCAGCACCAATCCGCTCGCCAACACCGAGGGCGAACTCATTACCGACGGCTTGGACGGCTTGCGCGACCGACTCGCCGAGTACTACGAAATCGGCGCGCGCTTTACAAAGTGGCGCGCGGTCATCACCATCGGCAACAACATCCCCAGCCAATACTGCATCGACGCCAACGCGCACCTGCTCGGGCGGTTCGCCGCGCTCAGCCAAGAAGCCGGGCTTGTGCCCATCGTCGAGCCGGAGACGCTGATGGACGGCGAGCATAGCATCGAACGCTGCCACGACGTTACGCTGAACGCGCTGCACGCACTATACGACCAGCTCGCGCGGCAGCGTGTCGATTTGCGCGGCACATTGCTGAAGCCGAACATGGTCCTGTCCGGCAAGGACGCCGACGACCGCGCGAACGCCCAAGAAGTCGCGGAGCGCACTCTGGACTGCCTTATGCGCGAAGTGCCGGCTGCCGTGCCCGGCATCGTCTTCCTGAGCGGCGGGCAGAGCGACGACGAAGCCACCGAAAATCTCGACGCCATAAACCGCGCCGCAGCCGGCATGAACACGCCGTGGGAACTCAGCTTCTCATACGGACGCGGCTTGCAGGCGGCGCCGTTGCAGGCGTGGGGCGGCAGCGCGGCGAACACGGAGGCGGCGCAGCAAGAATACTACCGCCGCGCGATGCTAACCAGCGCAGCAAGGCAAGGCAAGTACACGCCCGACATGGGAAGCTAGCCCGATGCCCAAGTTCGACCCGTCCGATGCCGCAGCCCGCATAGCCGCCGACATAGACGCGCTGCCAAGCAAGACGACCGCAGCCGTGCGCAAAGTTCGCCACGAACATAGCCGCGCGCTGAAGACGGTGGACGCTGCGGTTGTCATTGATGTCACACGCACGCTATTGGCGCGAGACGATCGTGCGGATGCCGTTGCGGATGTCAGCGCAAACGGTGCAGCGGGCAGTACGACGCATGTTGTGCGAACAGACTTGAGCGGCAGGCGGAGGTGGATTGCTTATGAACTCATCCGCAACCACAAAGCCGCGTTCGAGAGCGTTGACGATGCGCTGCTTAATGAAATTGGCGCAGGCATTGACACATGGGACAGCGTTGACGCATTCGCGCGCACTCTGGCAGGACCGGCTTGGCTGCAGGGCTTGGCGAGCGATGCGTTGATATGCGAATGGTCGCTGTCCAATGACCTTTGGTGGCGCCGCGCCGCGCTCGTGTGCACGGTCGCGCTAAATATGCGCTCGCACGGCGGCACGGGCGATACGGGACGCACGCTTGCGATATGCAAGACGCTCGCCGCAGACCATGAAGATATGGTGGTAAAGGCGCTGTCGTGGGCGTTGCGCGAACTGGTGTGGCACGATGCAGCCGCCGTCCAAGCGTTCTTGGACACACACGCTGACCGCCTCGCCGCCCGCGTGAAGCGTGAAGTGCGCAACAAACTTAGAACAGGATTGAAGAACCCACGACGATGACCACGGACAAACTGCTAATCGCCACACACAACAAAGGCAAGCTCGCCGAACTGCGAAAGCTGCTGCGAGACGTGCCGTTAGAACTGCTTTCGCTCACGGATGTGGGCATAGACTTGGATGTTGACGAGACAGGTGATACGCTGGAGAAGAACGCCGTGCTGAAGGCGACCACCTACGCGCGGCTCGCCGGCATTCGCACGCTCGCGGACGACTCAGGCTTGGAAGTGGACGCGCTGGGCGGCGCTCCCGGCGTGCACTCCGCGCGATACGCAGGACCCGGCGCGACCGATGCCGACCGCATAGCGAAGATGCTCAGCAATCTTGCTGTGCATCCGCAGCCGTGGACAGCGAGATTCCGTTGTGTCATAGCAATCGCCACGCCGGACGGCGATGTCGAATTGCATGATGGCGCGTGCGAGGGCGTCATCATATCGACCCCGCGCGGCGAAAACGGCTTCGGCTACGACCCGGCGTTCTTGCTGCTGGAGCAAAATCGCACAATGTCGGAGCTGTCAGATTCCGAAAAGAACGCCGTCAGCCACAGAGGGATTGCCGCGCGCAAGGTTGCAATGGCATTGAATTAGCATGGATGCGCAGGATAAGACGGGCTTGCGGGCGTAGGGTATAATGTCATTATGACCACTATTACTGACACCCATACTGACACACAGACAATTGCCGTGCTGGACAAGTTCCGGCGGCCCCTGCGCGATTTGCGGATCTCGGTTACCGACCGATGCAACTTTCGATGCACATACTGCATGCCGGCTGAGATATTCGGCGAACGCTACGAATTTCTGCCGCGCGCGGACTTGCTGAGTTTCGAGGAGATAGCGCGGCTGACGCGAATCTTCGTGAGTCTTGGCGTTGTCAAGGTGCGACTGACCGGCGGCGAACCGCTCGTGCGCGCCGAGATAGAGAAGCTCGTTGCGATGCTGGCGAACATCGATGGCATCGGCGACCTGACGATGACCACCAACGCCTACCTGCTGCCGCAAAAGGCGACCGCGCTGCGCAACGCGGGCTTGCACCGGCTCAGTGTGAGCCTCGACACGCTGGATGACGCGATATTCCGCGAGATGAACGGTCGCGGATTCGGTGTGGCGCGCGTACTGGAAGGAATCGCCGCGGCAGAGGACGCCGGCTTCCGTCCCATCAAGGTTAACGCCGTAGTGCAAAAGGGAGTCAATGACCACACCTTGGTGGACCTGGCGCGCTACTTCCGAGAGCATGGCCACATCATGCGCTTCATTGAGTACATGGATGTGGGCAACCTCAATGGCTGGCGTCTCGACGATGTGGTGTCCGCAGAAGAGATTGTCGCGCGCATAGACGCCGAGATGCCGCTCGAACCGGCAGAGCGCAACTATCGTGGCGAGGTCGCCAATCGCTACCGATACAAGGACGGCGGCGGCGAAATCGGCGTAATTGCCTCAGTAACGCAACCCTTCTGCGGAGATTGCACTCGCCTGCGCCTTTCGCCCGAGGGCACGCTCTTCACATGCCTGTTCGGCGTCAACGGCACGGACCTGCGAACTCCCATGCGTGATGGCGCGGATGACGCCGAACTCACCAACATCATTCGTGGCACATGGAGCGTCCGCACCGACCGCTACTCCGAAGAGCGCTCCTCCATGACCGACGAACTCAGAACCCTCCGCAAGAAAGTCGAGATGTACCACATCGGCGGATAGTGGTCACATCCAGCGATTCTATGTCAGACAGAGTTGTCATCTATACGGACGGCGCATGCTCCGGCAATCCGGGGCCCGGCGGCTATGGCGCCGTACTGCAATACGGCGACAGTAGCAAGGAACTCAGCAGAGGATTTCGCAAGACCACAAACAACCGCATGGAGTTGCTTGCCGTCATCGAAGGATTGAAGGCGCTCAAGCGTCCCTGCGAAGTGACCGTATTCAGCGATTCCAAGTACATCGTGGACGCTGTGAATAAGGGCTGGGCGCGACGCTGGCAGGCGAATGGCTGGAAGCGCAACAAGAGGGAAAGGGCGCTCAACCCCGACCTATGGGCGCAATTACTGGACTTGTTGAACACGCACGATGTAAACCTGCAATGGGTAAAAGGGCACGCCGGCAACCCCGGCAACGAGCGCGCCGATGCCCTAGCCGTAGCCGCGTCGCGCGGGGATGTCTTGCCTATAGATACGGGCTACGAGTCAGGGAGTTAAGACAATGACCGAACGACGCCTAACCCACATTGACCAAAGCGGCAACGCGAGTATGGTTGATGTGAGCGCCAAGCCGGACACCGAGCGCATCGCGATCGCTGCAGGCAGCGTGGTGATGCGGCCTGAAACGCTGCGCCTCGTCGCCGACAACGCCTTCGACAAGGGCGATGTGCTTGCTGTAGCCCGAATAGCGGGCATTATGGGCGCAAAGCAGACATCGACTCTCATCCCGCTCTGCCACCCGCTTCCCCTCAGCCGCATCGCCGTCGATTTTGAATTAGACTCGGACGCCAACGCCGTGAACATCACCGCCGAGGCTAAGACCACCGGCAAAACGGGCGTCGAAATGGAAGCGCTAACCGCCGTCAGCATAGCCGCCCTGACCATCTACGACATGTGCAAAGCAGTAGATCGCGCCATGCAAATCGAATCAGTGCGCCTAATAAGAAAGAGCGGTGGGCAGAGCGGCGACTTTTACAACGAATAAGCCCGCAGCCAGTCGCTTGAAAACACGCCGTCCGGGTCGTACTCCCTCTTCTTCGCCAAGAATTCCGGGAACTGCGGGTAGCAGCGTGCAAGCTGCTGCTGCGTAGCGAACTTGTTGTATGTCAGGAAGTAGCTGCCGCCACGCTCGGTGGCTAGGTCGATTAGCGCTCGCAGCGCGTCCGCCGTCTGCGCTATGCCCGCGTCGGTGTGATCCACATGCAGGTTGAATACGACGCAGGCGTAATGCCGCCTAGCCCAATTCAGAAATGTCTCGTCGTCGCGCTCGATTAGCCGTATCGTGCCATAGATGACATTCGCCTTGCGCCGGTTCAATTCTCGCGCGGCGGCGTCCATGAAGTCCGCTAGAGACGGCAGCGGAACATACAGCTCGGTGATAGTCTCGGTGCCCTTCACCGGCGAGTTCAAGATGGCGTCCAACTCGCGGTGATAGTCGTCTATGTACTGGCTCAGCTGGAATGTGTCGCTGTCGTATGTCTGCCCGTCCGTGCTCATGTAAAAGCCTGCGTACTGCTCAAATGCGCGCGCCTTGTCCGCGTGCGACAGATACAGTAGCCCGCGCCAATCCTGTTCGCTGAGCATATTGAGCGGCTGCGGCGCGTCCAACTCCGGCTTCGGCGCATCATATTCCGGCATGGGAATGTAGCACGACATCACGCCGTCGCGCAGGAAACACGGCGATGTCTCGTCCGTCTTGTACTGGAAATCGCCGTATGTGAAGCCGTCCGCGATGCGCTGCCTGAACAGCGATTCGAGCCTGTCGATGGTCGTAATTTCCACGACGCGGCGCACTCTGTGGGCGAGCTGTAGCCGCAGCGTAACCTCGTATATCACGCCGAACAGGCCATAGCCGCCGATGGCAAGACTGAACAGCTCGGCATTCTCCGCGCGGCTGCAATGGCGCAAGCCACCGGCCGCGTCCACCACATCGAACGACTCGACATCCTGCACGATGGGCTTGTATGTCAGCCCGCGACCATGTCCATTTGCCGCCAGCGCGCCGCCGATGCTCAGCCTGTCCGCGCCAGTCTGCTTCTGCACGATGCTCCAGCGCCGTTGCTGCCCATGCTGCATATCGCGCAGTCCGCTCACGAGGTCCGACCACATGATGCCCGCTTCAACACGCAGCAATCCGCGTTCGGAATCCAGAGAGATAATGCGATTCAAGCCGCGCATATCCAACAGCGTGCCGCCATCAAGGAACTGCTGCCCGCCCATGGCATGCCGCCCGCCGGCAACACTGAGACTGCCCCCTTCATCCCGCACAGCAGCAACCACCCGCTGCAACTCCGCAGCCGACCCCGGCCTCACTACCCGCCGCATCTCCGTCTCATTCAGCTGCGAGTGAACATCATTCACTATCGGCATCGCCTATTCCTCAAAACTACCTGAACGATTCGTACCATGGATAATCGTTGCCGGAGATACGGAGGAAGAGGTTCGCACGCTATTCGCAGAGGCGGTGGAGATATGGGAAGAAGGAGAGCGGAAGGACGCAGAGCGAGCCGCGAAAACCGACGCCCATGAACGCGCCGCATCCACGTAGCCTGTGGCGCCGTCCAACCCCATTATCCTCTCCATCATGCCCATCGATGTCAGTCCACTCATGCTATACCGCGCAGTTGCTTTTGGGTGACGAAAATGCCGGCGGTTACGGCTACTAATCCTATGCCCATCATACCGACTACGGCTTGGCCGCCCAGATAGTCGATCATCAAGCCGGCCGGGAATGTGCCTAGCGGCATGAAGCCGAAGTTCAGCATGAAAATGCTCATCACGCGGCCGCGATATTCGTTGTCGGACAGTTCGATTAGCAGTGCCTGATTCAGCGACATCCGCCCTGCGTCTCCGATGCCCAGGATTACCATTATGACGGTGGCGGCGTAGTATATCGGGATAGCTGCGACCAGCAGCAACCCGATGCCCGACAGCAGGCTGGATAATATCAGAAGCATGCCGCGGTTCTTCCTGCCGATGGCGGCGACATACATCGCGCCCGCCATCGCGCCGAAGCCCATTATAGCCGTCAGCAGACCCATCGAGTCCGCTTGCTGCTTGTAAATGTCCACCACGAACACGGGCAGAATGAAGCGGAACGGCATCGCCAATATCGTCGTTAACAGCCCGACTATCAGAAGCACGACCAGAATCCGCCGCTGCGATATATACGCTATACCGTCCCAAATGTCGCGCACCATCGCCGTCTGCTTTTTAGGCGCGGTATCGCGCGGCGTGTTGATGAGGCTCGTCAGCACGACCGCGATGAAGCTGAGCGCGGCGATGACATAGTACAGGTTCCACGCGCCTGCCCAGTCGTATAGGAAGCCCGCTCCGGCCGGCGCCGCCATGGACATCGCGCTCATGCCCGCGGCGTTCAGCGCCATCGCGTTCGTCAGGCGGTTCTGCCCGACGAGCTGCGGGATGATTGCCTGTCGCGCGGGCATCATGAACGAGAACAGCGCGCCTTGCACCATCGACGAAATCATCAGGTGCTGCCACGCGATAACCTCGGTGTCTATCATCACGCCGAGCACGAGCGCCAGCAGCGCCGCCACAAGCTGCGCGCCCTGAATCAGAAGTTTGCGGTCGATCTTGTCCGCGAGCGCGCCGCCGAACAGCGGCACCGTGAGCAGCGGCACGGCGATGCCCAGGTTGATGATGCCGAGTATGGTGCCGCTGCCGGTGATTTCGTAGGCGAGGTAGCCCTGCGCGAGCATCTGCATCTGCGTGCCCGCCATCAGGAAAAGCATGCCCACCCAGAGCAGCGCGAAGTTGAAGTTGCCGAGAGACTCGAATGTGCGCCGGAAACCTGCCGAAAACGCCTGTGTTCGCGGCGTTACGGCGGGACGCCTGATTGCAATCATGTAATGCCGGCCTAGGAAGGCTACGGACGAGGATGACGCAGCGCGCCGCCCTCGTCCGTGCCATCGGTCTGGTTCGAGTTATTCTTCGACTTCTTCGTCTTCTTCACCCTCTTCCATCTCTTCGTCTTCGAGCTCGTCAATGCCGAAGTCTTCCGCTTCGACGCGTGGCGCGGCGACTCTGGCAACGAACTCGTCGCTATCGGTGAGGATCGCAACATTATCGCCGACCGAGATATCGCTGACGACGATGGATTTGTCGAAGTCGTCCAAGCCGCTGATGTCCGCCTCGATGGACACGGGTATGTCCATCGGCAGTGCCTCAACAAGCAGGCTGGTGAGCGATTGCAGCAACGTGCCGCCTTGCTGAGTAGCAGGCGCGCTGCCCACGAGCGTGATGGGCACTTCCGCGCTGATGGTCTGCGTAACATCCACGCGCATAAAGTCGATATGCAGCAGGTCTTCGGTTACGGGGTGTCGCTGCACCTCGCGCACGAAGCAGATATTCTCTTGGTCAGAGCCTTCGACCTCGATGGACACGGGGACGTTCGTGCCCACTTGCGGCAACAGGCGGCGAAGTTCGCCGGCCGTGCCTTGCAGCGACTGAGCATCAATGCCGCTGCCGTACATATGCACAGGCAATATGCCCTGCCTGCGCAGCTGCTTGACCTTCTTGCCCGTCACAGTACGCTGCGACAGGCTTAGGGAATGCACATCCATCATTTTGCGGTGCTCCTGTGTGTGTTTGGTGTGTCAGTATTTCAGCTGTTCGGTAAGTCAGTGCTGGCGGTATCGCCTAGTCTTGTGGTCGGCTGTGTCCGTTCAATTCGTAATCGTTGATGAGGTCAACCATGCGTTGGACATAGTTGCGGACAACGGGACGGTCAATAGCCATTTGATAGTCTTCTAGGTCGCCATGATGAAAGTGAACATGAAACCTTTCGGCGATGCCGAACCCTGAAACAAGCGATTCGTCGTCGTACTCAGCTGCGAGCCGCTGTGTGGCGTTCTTATTGGCTCGGTGCGAGCGGTATCCCCATCCGCGCTGCTTGGACGCGGCTATGATGGCTTGTGTCGCCGCGCCATATAGCTTCTCCGCGCCTTGCCGATCGTCTCCGCTGTCGAACTCAGCGTCCGACTGCGCCAGGAACTTGAGCGCCTGCGCCGTGTAGTCTTCCACGCTTCGTCCGTCGTTTGTGGTCATTGAGAACCGCACTTCATCTTGTTAGACATAAGGCTATCGTCAATTCGATTCATGCCCATCATAACTGCTCTCCAAGATGTTCCCATAAGCGGAATGGAGAACGGGGAGATAAACGGCAAATTCCTCTACATCAACGACATCCAATTGTAGCACAGACAGGGCATTTGCTGCCGAAAATCGCCGTCTCGCAGGCGTTCGGAATGACAAGATACTTGGGTGATTGTATAAGTGTCTCTCTACATCACACGATACGGCGCCAGCGCTGCGAAGTTAGGAGTGAAGCCGAAGCCGGGGCGGTCGGGCGCTTGCACATGACCCTCTGCGACTTCGAGTTGCTCTTCGAAGACTTTGCCGTGCATCGGGTCGAACGCGCCCGCATAGTATTCCAGTATCAGCCCGTTCGGTATCGCCGATACCAGGTGGATGTGAACTTCCTGCTTGCCATGCGGCGCGATGGGTAGGTCGTGCGCGGAAGCCAATGCCGCGACTTTCATGAACTCGCTCACGCCGCCCATTATCAGCGCATCCGGCTGTATTATCGCGGCGCAGCGGTTATTGATAAGGTCGCGGAATCCGTATCGCGTGTACTCGTTCTCGCCGGTCGCAACCGGGATGGATGTTGAGCGGCTGATGAGCCGATGACCTTCGTAGTCGTCCGGGTTCACCGGCTCCTCGAACCAGAAGACATCGTAGCGTTCCGCCTTACGCGCCAGTTCAATTGCTTCATAGTAGCGATACGCGCAGTTGGCGTCCATCAGCACCTTCACATCAGGTCCGACAGCCTCGCGCACCGTGCGGATGCGCTCCACATCTTCGTTGATGGGAGCGCCGCCTATCTTCATCTTCACCGCGTTCGAACCCATCTCGACGGCGGTCTCCATCTCGGCTGCGAGTTCGCGCAAACCTTTCCCTTCTTCGTAGTATCCGCCCGCGATATAGACGGGTATGCGGTCGGTAAAGCCGCCGAGCAACTTGTGCACGGGCGTGCCGGTCGCCTTGCCCTTGATGTCCCAGAGCGCGATGTCGATGCCGCTGATGGCTCGCGTGGACACCCCGCGTCTGCCGACGAGCTTAGGCTGCCACATCTCGTCCCAAATACGCTCGTTGTCGAACGGGTCCTTGCCGATGACGAACTGCTTCATATTGTCGAACACGCCCATCGTCATCTCGTCGGTAACATGCTCGCCGCCCATATATCCGTACCCGGTGAGGCCCGCGTCCGTCTCAATCTTGATAAGATTAAGCGCGACGGTCGGGTAAGTGTACATCCCATTGCGAATAGGCACAGGCCTGTCCCAGCGGTAAATCTCCATAGAGGCATCAGTAATTTTCATATCGTTCTCCTTCGTAATTATTCTGAAACGGTAATGCGCGCGTAATCCATCTATCTTATAGCGTTTCAATTGGAAATGCGCGTCAGCCCGAGGAACACGAGGAATTAGGCAGGATGAGCCGCTATCCGGTCATCTTGCCCATCCCGCCCATCCTGTATGTCGACGTTTGCCCGCGCCGCCAATTTCTTGCTTACAGCATTATCGTCTGCTATATTATCGTTACCTCTGGCGGGCCGGACCCAACGGCTTGCAAGCGCAGGTGGGGCTGTAGCTCATCTGGGAGAGCGCTTCAATGGCATTGAAGAGGTAAGGGGTTCGAGTCCCCTCAGCTCCACCATCAGAACGGACATGAACCGCATAGTAGACGGGGAAACGACGACTTGCTCAAAGAGCTGAAACTTGTGGCAGAGCAGTTCAAACTCATGGGAGAACTGCTCTATCTGTACACCCTGAAGTTTTTCCTAGTCATCGCAAGAGACCTGCTCGGCGGAATCGTCGCCATCGGCTATGCCAGGTCGGTGATGATATTTCTGATTGCTACGACAATCCTCGTATGGTACCTGACTCTTCTGACAAATTGATAGGAAGTGACTTCTTATCACATTCCTGAGCTTCCCGCATAACTGTCCTCATCACTTACGAGGGATGCCGATTAACCTAGAAGACCGGCAAGAGTTGAGATAGCAACGCTGCGGGAGCGCCTCACCGTGGACTTAGATGCATCCAGTCTCCGGCACAGGGCGTCGCGCGCCTGTTGACCAGGGCCAGCCGGGGTGGCCTCAACGTCATTCGACGATGTGGGGCAGGCTTGTGATCTCATTTCGAGGGAGATTCCGAACTGCAGCCCCTCGGGCCGCCGTTGTACCTAGAGGCTGGGTCCTCTGGCGCCTAAGCGAAAGTACCGAAGCAGGTTGCCGAACTACTTGCTGCGGGTCCTCTTGCGTTTAAGTGCTGGGCAGCCAATCCGCGCCGGAACGGTGAACCTACAGTGTAATTTCCCACGGCTATTTCTGACATATCGAAGTTAGCTCTAGGAACGCCCGCCACACTGTCCGCGCTGCACCCCAGGAACTAGCCGGAGCAGGCAGGGTCCCTCCACTACCTGCTCCTTTGCGCTCTTAGGCGCGTGATTATCTGGCTAGCCCCGTCATTCGCAGGTCTGCACTCCGCCCGGCTTGTCGGACACCGTGTCCAGCCAGTCGCTGAACGCCTCGGTGTTCGGGGCGCAGAGGCCCGTGTTCGCGATGGCAAGCCGTTGCAGGTTCGCCAGGTTCACGAACCCTGACGGCAGCGCGCCGCTCAAGCCCGTGTTGTCGTGCAGCGACAGCCGGGTGAGCGGCAGGCTACCCAACCCGGACGGGAGCGATCCGCTCAGGTTGTTTCTCGCCAGTCCGATGATGCTCAGGTTGGACAGGCTGCCCAGACCCGACGGTATGGCCCCGGTGAGGCTGTTGCGATTCAGCGCAAGGCGGGTGAGGTTCGACAGGTTGCCCAGTTCGGCGGGCAGGCTGCCGACCAGGTTGTTCTCGTCCAGCGCCAACTGGGTCACCTGCCCCTGGCCGTTGACGGTTACGCCGTGCCACTGGTCCAGGGACCGGTTGCTCAGCCAGTTAGTGTTGTTCGTCCAGTCGCTGCCGCCGGTGTAGAAGTAGAAGTCCCGCAGGACCTCGCGCTCGCTGTCGTCGTCGGCTACGCTGACGGCCACGGAGTCCACGGGGATGCCGTCGTACTCGTCGGCGCCGCTGGCCGCGTGGCTGATGACGGCCGAGTCGTCCACCCGGTCGTCGTCCTCGCTGACGCTGACCGTTACTGCCTGCGCCGTCTGCTAGTTGTCCGTGGTAAAGGTGAGGCTGGCCGGCTCCACCTTCACGTCGGGATTGTCGCTGGACACCACGATGACCACGTTCTCCGTAGGCTCAACGTCCAGCGTTACCGTGTAGCCAGTCGCGGGATCCCCCTCGCGGGTCGCGATGCCCGTCGTACAGGCTCACCTGGTAGTCTCCCGAGGGGAACAGGTTGCCCGCGTGGTCCTGCAACGGGCTGAGGGTGTCCACGTGATGGTAGGTCACCACCACCCGCGCCGCCCCCTCCGGCACCGGCCGCGACAGCTCCAGCAGCACCTCCGTCCAGTCGTGGCCGGTGCCGTGCCAGCCGATGGCGAGGAACACCACCTCCGTCACTTCCTTGCTGCCGTCCACCAGCACGGTGAAGGCCCCGATGTCCGGTTGTTTGAACCAGCTGATCTCCTCCCAGAACCGCAGCACTATGTCGCCGCTGGGGTCCACGGTTGACGACTCCAGCACCGGCGCCTGCGTGTCCACCACGATGTCCCAGAAGGACGGATGCACCGCCGGGTGGCCCGTGTTGCCCGCGGCATCGGTGACCGCTATCGAGCAGCCGGAGTATTCCCCGTCCGGCAACTGCGGGTAGGTGAGCCAGGTATCCGTGTCCGCCGTGGCGATTGCCGCCGGCGTTGCGTCGCCGCAGTTGCCGCCGTAAACCACGGTTCCGGGCTCCGAGGAGGAAATCACCACCTCGGGGGTGTAGTCGTTGGTGGGGCTCATCACCAGCTCTACCGGAGTCACCTCCGGCGCTATCCGGTCGATGCTGAACTGGTAGTCAACCTCGGCGGAGCGCCCGTCCTCCATGCTGGCCGCCACGGCCACCGTCACCGCGCCCTCTGGCAGGGAGTCGGCGGGTATGACGACGCTCCACTCCCCGGTCTCCGGGTCGGCGGTGGTGGTGGCAAGTACCTGGCCGTCGTAGCTCACCGAGACGCTGGCGCCCGGGGTTGCCTTGCCGGTCAGCGCGATGCCGTCCTCCGCTTCCGCAGCGTTGATGAGGGTGTCATACCCTTCTCCAATGGCCGTTTCGGTGACCGCCACCGGCTCGACCTCCACCTCGATGGTGAAGGTCAACTCGGCCGTCTCGCCGTCGTCGTCCGTGGCGGTGTAGGTGTACTCCGTCTCCGCTTGGGACTCGGTAGGCGTGCCGCTGATAGTGCGGGCCGCCGCGTCGAATGCCAAGCCCGCAGGCAGGTCGAGCGTCAGCGCGTAGGCCAGCGCCCCGTCGCCGCCTGTGGCTTCGGGTAGCGTCAGCGTGCCAACGTCCGCGTTCTCGGTGTAGCTCTGGGCATCGATGGTTGCCGCGCCGAAGACCGGCGGGTTGTTGGCGATGGCGATGGTGAAAGTCAGCGATGCCGTGTCATCGTCGGCGTCGAAGACCGGCCTGTTTTCCGCCACTATGGACGCCTCATTGGTCACCTTGTAGGTGTACTCTATGGCGTCCTGCGGCTCCGACGGCGTGCCGCTGATAGTGCGGGACGCTGCGTCGAACGAGAGGCCCGCAGGCAACTCCGGCGTCAGCGAGTAGGTCAGCGGCGCGTCGCCGCCTGTGGCTTCGGGCAGCGTCACCGTTCCAACGTCCGCGTTCTCGGTGAAGGTCTGGGCGTCTATGGTTTCCTCGCCGAAGCCCAGCCTGTTTTCCGCCACTATGGACGCCTCATTGCTGCGACGGGCTTCCCCACCGTTCAGCAACAGGACTACCTGATAAGCGTATTCCTTCTTGTCGGTCAGGCCTGAGTCGGTGTAGGAACGGGAACTGCCGTCATAGTCCGTAACCGCCGCGCCGTCCCGGTAAAGAGCGTAGGAAACCTCCGGAGTCTTCGTCCATGCTGATTCCGTTATGTCCGGCCAACTTAGCAAAGCTTTCCAATCGTTGGAGGCCATTGCGCTCAAGGGCAGCAGCTTGCGGACCTGGTAGCCGAACTCCTGCCAGGTGGGGGTCTCGTCGCCGTTGAAGTCCGCCTTCAGGGCCGGATACTGGGACGCCGTGCCAAAGTCCCACGGGCTGTCGGGCTGGGAGTCGCCGTCCAGGTCCAGGTTCCAGCCGGAGTAGATGCCGGCGTAGCCGGTGGGGGGCATCAGCTCAGAGGTGGTCTTGCCCTCGGCGCCGGCGGTGGCGGTCTCAGTACCGTCGATGGCCCCGCTGTTGTCGGCGTCGTCGTTGCCCACGGCAACCGCTAGCCCGGAGGTCTGGGTGTCGAAGTAGCTGGCGCTGATCGTTCCACTGTTCCGTCCGGCTAGGCCGCCCACGTTGTTGCGAGTGCCGCTGACCGTTCCCGTGGCGTAGCTGGCGCTGATCGTTCCACTGTTCCGTCCGGCTAGGCCGCCCACTTGGAGAGTGCCACCGACCGTTCCCGTGGCGTAGCTGGCGCTGATCGTTCCAAGGTCGTTGTCTCCGGCCAGGCCGCCCACGTTGTTGCCAGTGCCGCTGACCGTTCCCGTGGCGTAGCTGGCGCTGATCGTTCCACCAAAGGAGTTCCATCCGACCAGGCCGCCCGGGTAGCCAGTGCCGCTGACCGTACCCGTGGCGTAGCTGGCGCTGATCGTTCCACTGTTCCGTCCGGCTAGGCCGCCCACTTGGAGAGTGCCGCTGACCGAACCCGTAGCGTAGCTGGCGCTGATGGTTCCACTGTTGTTGTATCCGGCCAGGCCGCCCACCGCGAAAGCTCCCGTAACGGATACGCCGGTCAGCCCCAGGTTCCGCACCTTGCCGCTGCTGCCAACTATGCCGAACAGGCCCACATAATCTCTGGTGGAGCGGTTGATGAACAGGTTGGCGATGGTGTGGCCGCCTCCATCGAAGACGCCGGTGAATCGGGAGTAGTTGCTGCCGATAGGCTGCCAACCCTTGCCTCTGTCGTAGTAGGCGTCGTCGGTGCGGTCGCCGGCCGTGCCGGTGTCAAAGTCCAGGTCCGCCGTCAGCTCGTAGCCGGTGCAGGTGGCGCCGCTGGGGCAGACCGAGCCGCCGTCGGCAACCGGGAAGGCGGCGGCGTAGGCTGTGTTGCTCGACGCGCCGTTGCCGTCCAGGTCGTAGCGGACGGCGTCCAGTTGCGTCAGGCTGCCTATCTCGATCAGGCCGTCGCCGTCGGCGTCGTAGTTGGACGGGTTGGTTGACGTCTGGGCCGCCGCCGGCGCGGGCAGGGCCGCCAGTCCGGCGGCAAGCAGGCCCAGGAGGAGAGCCGCCACTAGCGGCAGGGGCCTTCGCAAGAAGCTCACCCTCCTGATTTTCAGGGGTACAAATGGGCTGAATGGCAGGTTCCTTCTGTTCATCTTCATCCTTCTCTATTCCTAGTGTTCAGAGCACGGGCGGCGTTCCTAGTGGCTCCAATGCCAACGGCGACGCCCCTTCCGGTTGCGCCCGCTTGAAAATCAAGCGTTGGCCTCCACTGTTACAAACCGCCGAGGTACTGTACCACCATTCGCGCAATCTATATGTTATATTATGTTTCATTTGCATTACTTCTTATGACTTTTCCGAGATTGCGCCATAATTGCCCCCGATAGCTCGAAAATCTGAGGGCAGAGACGATGGACGTTCCGCACCTACGGAGGTGACCGCTTGAACACAGAAGACCACCGAGATGCGGAGAATGCAGCGCTGCGGGAGCGCCTCTCCCGCCTGAGCCAGGCAAGCCTGCGCATCACCGAGGACCTGGACCTGGACGCCGTGCTGCAACGGGTGGTGGACGGCGCGCGCCTGCTCACCGGGGCAAGTCGGGGAGGCCTCACAGTCATAGACGACGCGGGGCAGTTCCAGGCCTTCTTCACCTCGGCCTGACCGAGGAGGCACACCGGAACTTCACGAACCTGCCCGGAGGACCGGAGCTGTTCACCTATCTGAGCGGCCTACCCTCTGTCAGTGCCGCCGGAGCAGCAGGTAGGCGAACATGGCGGCGCCCCCCAGTGCCACCAGTGCCAGTATGATGAGCAGAGTGAGCCGCTGGCGGGGATCAGTCACCAAGCTGGCCAGGGCATCCCTGACGCGGGAGGAGAACGCGCTGTCAACCGACGGGGCGCCGGGGGCATCCAATAGCACTGCAGCCAGGGTGGGCGTCCCCGTGGCGGTGGGCGAGGGTTCCGGCGGCGCCGTCGGTATGGGCGTCGCCGTGGACGTCGGCGTGGGCGCGGGGGCGGAGTCCTGGCGCGATACGGGCGCGTCTGTCGGCTCGGGGGTGGGTGTTGCCGTAGGCGTGGGTGATGTCGTAGGCGTCGGTGTTGGTGTCGGCGTGGACGTCGGCGTTGCCGTAGGTGGCGGTGTTGGCGACGACATCGGCTCCGGGGCGGAGTCCTGGCGCGATACGGGCACGTCTGTCGGCTCGGGGGTGGGTGTTGTCATAGGCGTCGGTGTTGGCGTTGCCATCGGTGTTGGCGACGACGTAGGTGTCAGTGTCGGCGTTGCCGTCGGTGTTGGTGACGACGTGGGCTTCCGGTCGGACTCCCGGCGCGATACGGTCGTGGCCGTCGGATCGGGGGTGGGCGTTGCCGTAGGCGTCGCGGTTGGTGTCGGGGTAGGTGTCAGCGTGACCGTCGGTGTGGGTGTCGGCGTGGCCGTAGGCGGCGGTGTCGGTGTCAGCGTTGCCGTAGGAGTGAGTGTTGGCGACGACGTGGGTGTCGGTGTCGGCGTGGCCGTAGGTGTCGGTGTCAGCGTGGCAGTGGGCGTCGGGGTAGGTGTCAGCGTGACCGTCGGTGTCGGCGTTGGCGACGACGTAGGTGTAGGTGTCGGCGTGGCAGTGGGCGTCTGGGTAGGTGTCAGCGTGACCGTAGGGGTGGGTGTTGGCGACGGCGTAGGTGTCGGTGTCGGCGTTGCCATAGGTGTTGGTGGCGGTGTGGGCCTCGATGTCGGCGTTGCCACAGGTGTTGGTGGTGGTGTGGGCCTCGATGTCGGCTCCGGGCTGGGTACGGGCGTGGACATGGTCGTCACCGTCCCGCAGGCTATCACGCCCCGCAAATAAGGATACTCGCTGGCTTTGCCGAAGTTCCAGACGCTCGCGCTCCAGCCGGCGTAGATGCCGCCGTTGGTAGTGGGCGTTTGCAGCTCGGCGGTGGTCTTGCCGCTGCCTTCCGGCACGTCGCCCTGCCCCGCGCCGTCGGTCTGGCCCGTGGTCTCGGTGTCCCAGTAGCTGTTGGTCACCGTGCCGGTCTGCCAGCCGACGAGACCTCCGGCTGAGGTAGGGAACTGAGAGGTCACCCTGCCTGTGGCGTAGCTGTTCTCCACTCTGCCGCTGCCATTGTTCCAACCCACCAGGCCGGCTGCGTGCCCATCCCCGGTAACGCCTCCCGTGGCGTAGGTATTCCTCACCGCGCCGTAGTTGAGACCCACCAGGCCGGCGGTCCGCACAGCGGTTAACTGCTCGCCGCCGGAAGCCCGAGCGGTTGTTCCCTTCACTTCGGCTTTGGAGTAGCTCTTCTCGATGGTCCCGCGGTTGCTGCCCACCAAGCCGCCCACGTGGGCGTTGCCGGACACGCTGCCCGTGACACAGGTCCCGGTTATCGTGCCGCCGTTCCGGCCCACCAGTGCGCCCGACTCGGTGCGGGCGGATAGGTTCACGTTCACCAGACCCAGGTCGCGGATGACGGCTCCGCCGCCGATGGCACCAAACAGGCCCACGTACTTCCGGTCGCCCAGGCTGACGCGCAGGCCGGAAATGATGCGACCGTTGCCGTCGAAGATGGCGCGGTACTCCGCGGGATCGAAGAATTCCTCGTGATGCAGGTTCCCGCCGATGGGCGTCCACGAACCGGATAGGGTGATGTTGTTCAGCAGCTCGTAGCCCTTGCAGGCGCCGGAGCACATATCGCCCATAATCGGGGGGAAAGCCCGGGCGTATGCCGCCTCGTCAGCCTCATCGTCTGCCACGCCGTTGCCGTCCAGGTCGTAGCGGACGGCGTTCATCTGCTCCCGATTGGTGATTTCGATGAGGCCGTCTTTGTCCATGTCGTAGATTGGGGCCTCGCCGGAGGTGAGGACGGTGATGTTGAAGGGCAGTGTCACCACTTCATTGTCCTCGTCCGTTGCGGTGTACTGGTATTCGGTCGCCGTCTGCGGCGTGGTCGGCGTGCCGGAGAGGGTGCGCGCGCTGGCGTCGAACCGCAAGCCGTCCGGCGGGTCCGGCGTCAGCGTGTAGGTCAGCGCGCCGCTGCCTCCGGTAGCCGCCGGCAGGTTCAGCGTGCCGATGTCCTCGTTCACGGTGTAAACCTGGTCATCTACCGTTGCGTCGCCAAAGGTTGGAGGCGATGCGACGGTGATGGAGAAGGTCAGAGTGGCCGTATCGCTCACCGGTAAATCGTCATCCCCGGTTTGGTAATTCGGGTGCGGGTCGCATTGCACAAACCGATCGCGGTCGGAATCTCTTGCCGTCAGTATGTATTCAGTCTGCCCCAGGGGCTCGCCCGGCGTGCCCGTGATTTCCCGCGCATCCGAGTCAAACATCAGGCCCTCCGGCAGGCCGGGCGTCAGCGTGTAGGTTAGCGCGCCGTCGTCGTCCGGCATCCAGTCGGTTGCGTCGGGACGGGTTGCGGCGGGAAGGGTCAGCGTAGTAACGGGTGTGCCGACCACATAGCTCTGATCCATTACCTGCTCAGTGCCGAATGACGGGGACGTGTCGGGGACATCTTTAATCGTTACATCCGTGGTGACCAAGCGCTCCCCAGCAGTGCCCTCGGTGCCTCCGGTAATCCAAGTGTTGAGAAGGTTCACATCAGCCTGCACCGGCACTGTTTCAGCATCTTCCATATGATCGTCGTATTGCGTAATGATTTCGAAAGTGTATGTCTCCGTACCCGGGTCCAAAGTTTCGGTTTCAGCAAAAGTGTTTTCATTCTGTTGTTTGCTAAAAACCGGAATTTCGCAGAAGTCAAGAGACCCTTGTGCCAGGCCAGGACTCACAGTCTGAAAAATGGTCCGGTAAAACAGGGTCGTTTGCTGCATCACCCCGGGATGGAAGCTGACCACCACTTCGGCGGTCTCCCCCTCGTTCACCGTGTCACCCTCAATCGTCATCTCGCTGGGCCAGGGCGCGGTCGTCTGCTCGCCCAGGACCTGGGTTTCCTCTCCGCCGATCAGCACCACAACCACCCGCACCGTGTAGTCCGTACCGCCTTGCAGCCCGGTGATGTCCTGGGTGTAGGTTCCGGTATTGGGGTCGTTATCGGTTACGGTGTGCTGGTGGCTGCTGTCGTAGGCCTCATTGCCCGACTTCCACTGCACGTTGTAGCTGGTTGCATCCTGAACGTCTGTCCACGACACGACGAGTTTCTGGAGCCGATCGGAGACCGAGCCCGTCGCCGGCCGCGTCACCGTCACCTGCATCCCGGGCGGCGTTTGCGCCATGGAGACACCGAACCACGCCGGAGCCAGGAATACGGCGAGGACCGCCACGGCGGTCAGGATGATGATGGCGGGACGGAAACGGTTTATGTTATGGGACACCGTCCACTTTATTGGGCGCATTGGCTTTCTCATACGGGCCGCCTGTCCTCTGGGAGGGGGTCAGTTCGGGTGGCGTCAGTGGCGGCGACACCCCCTCCGGCTGTGCACGGTTGGAAAGCACCTGTTGTCTTCCATTACCAGCAGAAATCTACGTGAAACTATATCACCGCATATGCGACATATGGGTGATATAGTGTGATATTTCTATGATGTCTTGTAACATATCGGAAATTCTGGCATAATTGCCCTCACTAGCTCAGAATCCTGCGGGCTGAGCATGCATGCCCGCACCTACGGAGGAGACCGAATGAACCCAGAGGAACGGCACTACACGGAGATAGCAGCCCTGCGGGAGCGCCTCTCACGCCTGAGCGAGGCAAGCCTGCGCATCACCGAGGACCTGGACCTGGACACCGTCCTGCAACGAGTGGTGGACTGTGCGCGCCTGCTCACCGGTGCAAGCCGGGGCGGGCTCACCGTCATAGACGATGCGGGGCAGTTCCAGGCCTTCTTCACTTCGGGCCTGACCGAGGAGGCACACCGGGATTTCGTGAACCTGCCCGGAGGATTGGAGATCTTCGCCTACCTGGGCAGCCTGCGCGAACCCCTGCGGATAGCCGACTTCTCCGCCTATACCGAGGCGCTGGGGCTGCCGGTAATCGGTCCGCCGCTGGAACCGCTGGGCAGCTTCCTCAGCGCGCCCATCAGTTTCGAGAGCGCACGGGTGGGCAACCTCTACCTGTCGGACAAGCATGGGGAGGAGGGATTCAGCCAGGAGGACGAGGACACGCTGGTGCTCTTCGCCTCCCAGGCGGCGCTTGCCATCGCCAATGCTCGCCGCCACAGCGAGGAGCGCCGCGCCCGCGCCGACCTGGAGGCGCTGATAGACACCTCACCCGTGGGCGTTGTGGTCTTCGACGCCCTAACGGGAGCCCCTAAGTCCATCAACCGCGAGGTGAGGAGGATAGTGGACATCCTGCGGGACCCGGACCAGACGCCGGAAGACCTCTTGGAGGTGGTGACCTTCCGGCGTGCCGACGGGAGGGAAGTCTCACTGAAGGAGTTTCCCATGGCCCAGCTTCTGAGCGCCGCGAAGATGGTGCGGGCCGAGGAGATAGTCCTGCGGGTCTCCGACGGGAGACAGGTCACGGTGTTGCTCAACGCAACACCCATTCCCGGGCAGGATGGTACGGTCGAGTCGGTGGTGGTCACCATGCAGGACATGACGCCGCTGGAGGAAGTGGAGCGGCTGCGCGCCGACTTTCTGGCAATGGTGAGCCACGAGCTGCGCGCGCCCCTGACTTCTATCAAGGGCTCCGCCGCCACGGTGCTGGGTTCGACAACGGACATGGATCCCTCGCTGGTACGCCAGTTCTTTCGGATCGTAGATGACCAGGCCGACCACATGAACGAACTGGTCTCCGACCTGTTGGACGTGGCGCGCATCGAGACGGGCGCGCTGCGGGTCAGCCCCGAACCGGCGGAGGTGTCCCTGCTGGTGGACCGTGCCAGGAGCGCATTCGGCAGCGCAGGCGGCGGCAACCGCCTGGAGATCGACGTCGAGCCGGGCCTGCCTCTGGTGATGGCGGACCGGCGGCGCATCGTGCAGGTGCTGGTGAATCTGCTGACCAACGCGGCGCACCACTCCCCGCCGAGCTCGGTCATCCGGCTGGCTGCCGCGCGGGAGGAGGTTCACGTGGCGGTTACGGTGTCAGACGAGGGACGGGGCATACCGGCGGAGCGGCTGCCGCACCTGTTCCGCAAGTTCTCCGGGGGCAGGCCGGAGGAGCCGGGCGGGGACACGGGCTTAGGACTGGCAATCTGCAAGGGAATCGTGGAGGCTCACGGGGGCCGCATCCGTGCCGAGAGCGACGGCCCTGGACTTGGCGCGCGCTTCACATTCACACTTCCCACTATCGGGGAAGTCGGTAGCAGCGCCCCTGACCCGGTATCGACCCGTTCATCGCAGCGCAGGGCGGTGGAGACGGGAGGGCAGGTGCCGGTGCTGGCGGTGGACGACGACCCACAGGCACTCGCCTATGTCCGCGACGCCATCGCCGCGGCGGGCTACCGGCCGGTGGTGACCGGGGACCCGGAGGAGGCGCTGCGCCTGATGGAAGAGGAGCGGCCCCGGCTTGCCCTGCTGGACCTGATGCTGCCCGATGCCGACGGCGTGGAACTGATGGAGGCCATCCTCAAGGTGTCGGACGTGCCGGTCATCTTCATCTCTGCCTATGGGCGGGAGGAACTCATCGCCCGCGCCTTCGACCATGGGGCCGTGGACTACGTGGTCAAGCCCTTCTCTGCCACTGAGCTTGCCGCCCGCATCCGTTCTGCCCTGCGCCGGCGTGAAGTGTCCGAGCCGTCGGAACCCTATGTGTATGGAGATCTGACCGTTGACTTCGCACGGCGCAGGGCGTTTCTGGAGGGACAACCGGTGCCCCTGGTGGCGCTGGAGTACCGGCTACTGGCCGAGCTTGCGGCAAACGCCGGGCGTGTGCTGACCTACGAGCATCTGCTGGAGCGGGTCTGGGACAGAAAGAACAGCGAGGACGTACGGCCGATACGCACCATCTTGAGTAAGCTGCGCCGCAAACTGGGTGACAACGCGGACCGCCCCACCTACGTCTTCACCGAGCCACGTGTGGGCTACCGGATGCTCGCGGGGGAAACGCCGGGTGAGGAACCTCAACGCCCTGAACCGGACGCCCTTACTTCATAACGACAACAGAGCGCGCCGGGCTTTCCGCTGCGAGCGTTACTAGCGGGTGGGCGGGTCGTCGCGGCACCCCGGCAGCAGCTCGCACTAGTCGTTGTCCACGACGGTCAGCACCGCCTCTCACACTATCAGACAGAAAGCGAATTCACTGCCCTAGAAACAACTTTTCTGTCATATCTTGATTAATTGCCATTACTCTGTGTAACATTGCCCAGAGGTGCAGCCTATAGAGTTTATGACGTCCTGCTCGATGAGGGTCTTCAGTTATTGCCGAGCGTAGCTGAAGATAATCTTGAAGATGCCACACCCACAAGCGGGACGTAGCGGAATCAGATGCATAACACTTGGCAATATAACTCCCCTTGCAGTTCCACTGCTGTGCCGGCTCCTTTCATCGAGGAGTCCGCGATGTCAACTGTCGCTAACCGCGTTCTCACGCGCTGCGCAAACCCAGAGCGCGACTTTGAGAAGTCCATAATGAAGTAGCCGCCGGTCAACGACAAATACTCTGGCCGCTCCTGCTGCCTAACCGGATTATGTAACCGTAATTTTCCTGGTTCTTCTGCATATGCTCCACTTAAAGAAAGCCCTTACAACAACTGTAATTACAGCCTTGTCGATTGCCCTGATGTTAGGGGCGATGGCAGGGCTGAATGGCGTTGCGGCGCAGTCGGCGGTGGATTATGACGCGGACGATGACGGGCTGATTGAGATCGAGTGGCTGGAGCAGTTGGACGCGGTGCGGTGGGACTTGGATGGGGATGGCGTCGTGGATGATGGGGGCAATGCGGAGCGATACTTCGCTGCGTTTCCGGATGCGGCGGAGGGGATGGGCTGCTCGGAGGGCTGCCGGGGCTATGAGCTGGCGCGAGACCTGGACTTCAAGAGCGCGGGGAGCTACGCGGCGGGCGCAGTGAACAGTAAATGGACGAGCGGGAATGGGTGGCTGCCGATTGGACTCACGGTTAAGGAGGCCTTTAGAACCACTCTTGAAGGCAATGAAAGTACGATTAGACATCTGTACATCAATCGGACGGGAAATAACAGCCCACCGCTTAGTGGCCTTATTGGTCTTAATCAAGGGATCATCGGGCGAATAGGATTGGTGAACGTTGATATAACAGGCCGACAGATCGTTGGTAGTCTTGTTGGATTCAATCATTACCGCGGCACAATCACAGACCGCGGTACCATCACATCCAGTTATGTGACTGGTAGGGTTTCGAGCGACGGCGATACAGTTGGAGGGCTTGTAGGAATAAACGATGGCAGCATCACATCCAGTTATTCTACTGCCACCTTATTAGGATCAGGCAGAGGTGTCGTAGGTGGACTTGTGGGAAGTGGCGGCGGCGACATCGCACACAGTTACTCTACTAGTAGTGTCTCGAGTGGAGACAATGGCGCTGCAGGTGGGCTTATCGGAATAAATAGTGGCAGCATCCTATTCAGTTACGCCGCGGGTGACACGTCAGGGGGAAAGAGTGTTGGAGGTCTTGCGGGGAGCAATCACGGAAGTATTGAGTCTGCTTACGCTGTCGGTAACATTAGCGGAGTATCAGGTGCATGGGCTGAAATTGCTGGCGGACTTGTTGGGAATAACGGCGGTCGCATAGCAGCTAGTTACTCAATCGGTGATGTTTCCAGTAGTGAGATTTCTGGAGGGCTTGTAGGGAGGAACCGTGGTAGCGTCGTCTCAAGTTACGCCACTGGGAAAGCTACAGGTATCGTCTCTGGCGGACTTATAGCCGTCAATAGTGGAACCGTCGCGTCGTGCTACTCTGCGGGCAGTGTTTTAGGTGAGTTTGAAACAGGTGGGTTTGTAGGCAGCAATAGTGGTGGCATCAGATTCAGCTTCACCACGAGTGATGTGAGTGTATCTGGTGAAGCCGACATTGAGTTTGTGGGCGGGTTCGTCGGGCGGAACGTGGAAGGAAGCGCCATCACGGCCAGCTATTGGTTGAGAGAGTCCTCTGTCAAATTGGCGGCCGTGGGTGAAGGGTCTGCGGTTGGCATTATGGCTATGAGCGCCGAACAGTTGCAATCGCCAACGGACTACACTGGCATCTATGCCGACTGGCTCATAGACTTGGATAACTCCGATGAGGACTACGACGAAACGACGGGTGTCGATGATGTGTGGGACTTCGGCACTTCAATCCAGTATCCAGCGTTAAAGGCCGACTTGGACAATAGCGGGCATGCGAGTTGGTGGGAGTTCGGACCGCAGCACGGCAGGCCGCAGCCGACTGCAACGCCAACACCGATTGCTACCGATACGCCGACTCCGACCGCGACGGCCACGCCGAGCAGCACACCTACGATTACTCCGACACCTACGCAGACTGCGATACCTACGGAAACATCGACGCCTACTGCGACAGCGACGCATACACCTACGGCTACTCCAACTGAGACTCCGACTATGACGCCGACGCCTACGGCTACTCATACGCCGATGCCTACGGACACTCCCGCGCCGACATCTACGCCGGAGCCTACGGCGACGCCCGCGCCGCCTACGCAGACGCCGCAGGTTGTGGTCGTGGTGGTGACGGCGACGCCGGGGCCTGATGCGGATGCGCGGCAGGATGATGCGCCGACGGGCGGCGGGTGCAATTTGGTGGGCGCGGTGCCTGCGGGAGCGGGGGCCGCGAACTTGATGCTTTTGCTTGCGCCGCTTGGTGTGATTGGGGGTGTTAGGTGGCGTAGGCGACGGTGGAATTAGAATGTAACGGCAATGCCAATAGTGGCAACGCTACGGAAGGATATTCAGCGAGAAATTCATACTTTACTTGGCAAAAGGAGACGATATGCTGTTGGACAAAAACTTTCGTAGGTTTGTAGTCGCTATTTTTGATGGCGATGAACCTTCAAGTTCGGAGCCAATAGGGTCTGGGTTCTTGTACGCAGTTCGTGATACGGGTGTTCGTGAGTTGCTAGGATCTGATATTACGTCGGAATCAACTTGGAATGTATGGCTAGTTACGGCTAAGCATGTATTGGAGAATCAAAATGTAGGCTCGATGATACAAACTAGAAACTCTATACGAGTGCGAATTTATGTCGACCTTGATTACGTGATAGACGTGGATGATGATAACTGGTATAGGCATACTGATGCTGATGTGGCAGTCTATAAATTAAACTACCCTTTAAGTAAGGATGAGTTCTACAAGTGGGCGGTAGCAGGTCAGAATGACTGTCTTCGGGAAGAGATGCAAAAATATCAACTGGAAGAGAGTCAACAAGTAGTCCTTATGGGCTTTCCTTATGGTTGGGCTGAGGTAAGTCAGGATGACCCTGTGGTTCGGTTAGGAGCGATAGCACAGATTCAAGGATGGTTTAGAGAGGAGATGGACTATTTCTTAGTCGATGGGCACGGGTTTCCTGGAATGAGCGGCGGCCCCGTTGTGTCGATTCCGGACTGCCTGCATATCCTTGGTGAGTACGGTGATGATATGTCACTTAATCGCAATGTGATTGTGGGGATGATTAGCGAAAGAACATTCTCTCAGATTGAAGGTGCCGAGACGAGTGATGGGTATTCACCCCACATAGAAGAGTCGGGAGATTTGGTGCGAGTCGTACCTATGGATACGATATTCGAGACAATCCAGATGGCCATATCCGAGCTGATGTAAGTTTGCGCGATGTTTCTTGATGGCTATGACGCAGGCGAACCGCTATACGCGTACTAGGGACGAGATGCTGTCGTGTGCGGAGGCGCGATGTATCTGCATTTCGATTGCGGATCGCAAAGAATCACACTTTGGCAACTTCGCCCCTGAGTTCCGTGTCCTGTTCGCGCTGTATCATCAGCACTAGCGCGGAATAGATCAAGATGTCCAGAACCAACCCACCGAGCGCAGCGAACTCCATGAGGAAGAAGCCGAATGCCTGCGTGAGGAATATGCTTACCAGAACCGCCCGCTGGAACCAGCGAAACATCGTGAGCCTGGACCGGTGGGAGCGCCACACTCCCACTGCCACCAGTGCGGCGGAAGCGCTTGCCGAGCCGACATGCACCCATTCCATGAATGTCAGCATGGCGGCCTGAATGTCGAACGCGAATGCCGCCAATACCAACAAGATAGTAACGGCGAGCTGCGCCACCGCAAAGGCAACGAAAAGAACAATAAGCCCCGGAGTGAACCAGCGATGCAGAGCTATACGCCCGTAAAGGCGAAACAGCGCGTCCCGTACCGAAAAGTACCAGCCGGCTTCCGCCCCGCTCTTCTCAGGCGCGCTCTGCACGTAAGAGTGCAAGACACGCGCAAGTGGGCTAGCGGCATCAGACATCCGTAGCAGCTCAAGAGCTTCGCGCCTGGTTTCGGCATCAAGCTTGCCATCAGTCGAAAGCTCCAGGCGATTGAGGGCATTGGCAAGCGCTACGTCTGGACTTATCGATTCACGGCGCTTCAGTGCCTTCAGTGTCAGGAAGATTGCGATGAATATGATGTATATCAGCCCAATAGTCGGCTGGTAGAAGTAGTCGTTGTCGCTCGTAATGAACTTGCCTAGTTCGTCGATGAATGTGCCGAAGCCGATGCCCGCCAGGATGGCAGCGAACCTTTGCACTGCCTGTCCGAGACTGGAGAACAGCAAAAGCAGCGCCAAAGTCATGAAAAGCCCGCCCCAAAGCATGTGCGCGATGTGCAACCCGTCTCCACCTATCTGTGGGTATCCGGTGAGCGCCAAGAAGGCGCGTATCCCCAGCACGGACACCACACCGGCAATCAGGAAAAGCTCCAAGAGCTCGGGAGCGTTAGTATTGGCAATGTAAAAGTGACGTAGGCCCATATCTCACTTCCAACTGTGTTCAGAATTCGGGATTGCACTGAAAGTCCTTTCCAGAAGTGAAGGAGATGCTGGACTTACGGCACCTGTTTCTTAGCTGTGACGCATTCTTTTCAGCGAGTTATTACGTTCATATATTGACCAACCGCTGGAGCGCAGACCTATTCTCAGTCAAGATAACACAATCCCCGCCTGACCCCTGTTACACATCAACCACAGATGCCGGCCTGCTGCTCATCAGGAAGTGTTACTAAGATTCTTGTGATTCCAAGTGTGTCGCCTATTGGTATAGTGTCGCCTGGGTCAGTCTTGTTCGGTTCATTCTCTTCGGCAGAAGCGTACACTGACTGCCTCACCCAAACGATGCAATATTGGCGAAAACCACGTTGAAGCGTTCGCAACTGACGACTGCTGTTGCGGTATGAGCTGGACGCAGGGGCCATCCAAACTCGGCATGCTAGAATAACCATTGAAAGCACGCTGCGACAATCCGCCGTCGATTGGCGGGATGATGCCCAAAGCGATTAACATGACTCCACTTCGCTTGCGTCCGTTCACCGCTTATGCCATCCTATGTGGCGTGATGGTTCTTTCGCTTGCCGCCTGCTCCTCTGGTGCCGCTTCGCCGAAAGCATGCACCGACGGAAGCCGTGTTCTCAACGTCGGCTTCTACGCCTTCTTCACTCCCGTCAGCTACAGTGCCGACGAAGATCCCAATTCAGAGGGATTCAACACTCACGTCGGCTACGAGGCGGACCTGCTCACAGCGCTCGAGGCCATGAAGGGCACGGGGCTTTCCTTCTCCCGTCGCGGCATCGCACCTTGGGATGACATCTGGCTGCAGTCTGCGGGCCCAGATTACGACATTGTTGGCGAAGGCATCACGATTCTCGACTCCAGGCGACGCGACGCCGCAGGCAAACAGGTAGTCCTATTCACCTCCGGCCACATCGCCTTTCGCCAGTCGCTACTCGTGAGGGCAGAAGACTCGGAACGCCTAGCCTCATATGCCGACCTGACCAGTGACGTCTGAATTGGCGCCCTTGCAGGCACTACAGGAGAATTCCGCCTTCTGGAGCTTGTGGGACTTGTGGGGAAGGATGGCGTTCTCTCGCCTGGCGTGCAGGTTGACACACCGCACGGCGCGGTGGTCGCAGACGGCAGCCAGGACTACGTCATCACTTTCGCCAATGAGTCTGCCAATCTAGCGGAAAGGTCCATCATGCGTCCTCCCTCGGAGAGCATGCCCCAGGTTGTCTATCTCGGAAGTGAGACAGGCGAGGCCGACCTACTCGAAGCGCTCAGCGTGAGTTCGCCCTCGCTTGTGGCGGGACCGTCCGCGATAGGCTGTCCGGCCTCCACGCGATGAAAGCGGTTGACGATAGGACGCTGTCCTATCCATTGAAGGCGTTCGACCGGATGGCACTCTGCAGTTCGTAGCGTTGCATTCCACCACCGCTGTCGGGCATCACCTCGATGCGACCGGCGGAAACTGACATCACTGTGCCGTTGGCATCGGCTCTAACCTAATGACCACTGTCGCGAGCCACATCCACCTCAATCCCGGTGGCGACCAGAGCCGTCTGTGGATGCAGCAGAGGAACCGCCTGTCGCTGAATGTTGCAGCCCATGAGAGCGCGGTTCGCGTCGTCATGTTCGAGAAACGGAATGAGGGCGGTGGATGCGCTAACTATCTGGCAGGGAGTGAGATCGATGTAGTCGAGACGCTCTGGAGGGATCAGGAGCCAGTCCTCGCCGCACCTTGCCGCCACCTGCTCTTCTACGAACTGTCCGAGTTCGTCCAGTTCAACGGTGCATTGAGCGATGGTCAGCCGGGCCTCCTCGTCCGCGTTGAGATACACGACGGCCGCCGCGGCGTCCGATATGTAGGGACGGACTGCTAACCTGCGTTCCGGCATCGAAGAGAGCCTTTTCACCAGTTGCGGTGTCGCAATGCTGCCCTCTCTCACTAGCAGTTCTGCTTCGGCTCTTACATCCTGCCTCAGCTCACGTCCCGTCAACCCCTCGTCACGGCTGGAAATATTCTTCATCACTCGGCGCACGGGCGTAGTGAGAAGCCCGTGTCAGTCGATCTGCGCTCCCGTCGTAAGGGTGGACAGCAGTCCTATGTTCTGCCCTTCAGGCGTCTCGATGGGGCAGAGCTTTCCGTAGTGAGTGTGATGCACGTCCCGAGGGTCCACACCCGCGTTTTGCCGGTTCAGTCCTCCTGGACCGAGAGATGTCACGCGCCGCTTGTGCGTCAGCTCGGCTAGTGGATTTGTCTCATCCAGTACCTGGCAGAGCTTTGAGCCGTTGAAGAAACCGTCAAGACGCTTCATCAGGGGCGTCGTGTTCAGCAGATCCGAGGGACGCATCGGGTGGTTTCTCCCCAGTTCCAGTCGTTGACGCGCAGCCTTGCTGACCTCGTACAATCCAGTCTCGAACTCTGACTGCACCAGTTCTGCAGCCGTCCGCACACGCCTGTTAGCCAGATGGTCGATGTCGTCTGCCTCCGCGCGCTCCAGTGATACCTTGATTACATGCCCGACGATTCGCACCAGGTCGTCGCACGTAAGCAGCAGGCCTGTTTCGTCGGTTCCAAAGCGGCGGTTGAGCATGTGTCTCCCGACCGCCGACAGGCTGTAATGCTGCGGGCTGAAGAAGAGTCGCTCGATGCGGCGCTCTGCGCTCTCCCGGTTCGGTGGCGCTCCCGGCGCGACTTCGGCATAGACCTGAAAGAGAGCGTCGTCGCGGCTCCGGCAATCTCCCGCGGCGATTGTGTTGCGGATGAAGCGCCTGTTCGGATCGGTATCCGCATTCTTGAAGGCATGGGGCAGATCGTAGTCGGTCTCCAGACCGAACAAGCGCAGCACCATTAGTGCGCCCAGGCTGCTTCCATTGTTGAGCCTGATGCGTAGTTCGTCCCGTTCGTTTGTCTCAAAGCCGATCCAAGCCCCGCGGGCAGGGATGATCCGTCCTCGTCCCAGCCGTCTCCCGGACACCGGCTCGCGGTCGAAGCCGAACCAGACTCCGGGCGCGCGGACTATCTGGTGTATGACGACTCGCCGCACTCCGTTGATGATGAAACCGCCCGACGAGTCCATAAGAGGCATCCGGCAAAGCAAGAGGCGCTGCTCGGTGATTTCGCCGCTGTCCGAGTTCGCCAACGTCGCTCTGATGGTGAGCTGCGCGTCGTATGTCAGGCCGTCCGCAACACGGCTGGGCTGCGCTGCGGGGGGTCCAGCTCGGGCTGGTCGAGACTCAGCGAATAGCGGCTGTCCGCATCGCCAATGTCGGCCATATCGCGGAGGGACTACGTCATGCCGCTTTCCAGAAACTGGCGATAAGGGTCCAGCCTGAGCGACAGCAGTCCCGGCTGCACCGGCGGGGCATTCAGCCTGCCGTACTCACGCACGGGCAGACTCGATGTGATGTTGGGCCTCATAATTCAACGATACGAGTGCCCATCGTGAAGTCTCAATGACTGATGTTGGTTTGTATGTTCTAATTCCGTCTCGTTGCCACTTATCCGGCAGGGCAGTGAAGGCGAATACGATTTAATCCGCACCGATTACCTCGACGAGCCCAAGGCAGGGGTCAAGTCCCAGCATGTGGTGTGGGAGATTGTCAATCCTTTTGTTCTACTAGGCTGCAGTCGGCTGTGTGAGCTGCACCTCCGGCAGGGCTTCACTGTAAGCCGGTGAGGCCGGTGTCAGGTATCTTCTGCCGACTATCCACTCATCGTTCTGCTCGGCGAGCACAGCGCCAACCAGCCGCATCGCCGCCGATATGTTCGGGAAGATGCCGACCACATCGGTCCGTCGCCTTATCTCTTTGTTCAGCCTCTCCTGTGGATTGTTCGACCAGATCTTCTTCCAGTGCTCCATATGGAAGTGGGTGAACGCCAGTACGTCCGCTCCGGCTTCATCCAGCATTGAGGCAGCCTCAGGGAAACGCTCGGCAAGCTGCTCGACTACCTTCCCGTGCTGGATGTGCACCTCCTGCGCGGACGGCTGCTGGTAGATGCTGCGTACCATCGTCGCAACCCAGGGCTGTGTCCGCTTCGGAACCCGCGTCAGCAAGTTCGTCATAAAATGCGTGCGACAGCGCTGCCAACTTGCTCCGCCGAACACCGTAGCTATAGCATCTCTCAACCCCTGGTGTGCGTCTGAGATGACCAGTTCCACACCGGCCAGTCCTCGCGCCACCATCGAGCGCAGGAAGCTCAGCCAGAAGGCTCCATCCTCACTCGTGCCCACGTCCAGTCCGACTATCTCCCTCTTGCCCTCGGCGTTCACGGCAGTACCCACCACTACGCTCACGTTGACTATCCTGCCTTCCTCTCTGACCTTCTGCGTCAGTGCGTCCAGCCAGAGGTACGCATACGATCCTCCGTCCAGAGGCCGGCTAAGGAACTTCTCCACCACCTCGTCCAGCCCGCGGCAGATGCGCGACACCCGGCTCTTTGAGATGCCCTCGCATCCCAGCGCTTTCACAAGATCGTCAACCCTCCTGGTGCGCCCTCTACATACGCCTGCTGTATCACCGCCAGCAGCGCCTTCTCGCTCCGACGCCGCGGCTCTAACAGTGAGGGAAAGTAGCTTCCGTCCCTCAGCTTCGGTATGCGCAACTCCATCGTGCCCACTCGCGTATCCCAACTCCTAGTGCGGTATCCGTTGCGCTGGGTGACCCGATCCGGACTACGCTCGCCGTATGCAGATCCAGTCTTCACTGGCACCTCAGCGTCCATTATCCCTTGCGCGACAACACCCAGCGCCTCGAGCAGAAAATCCACGTCTCCGTCCATTCCACGCTTGCGCAACAACTCCAATAAGTCCATACTTGCTCTTGCAATCGTCGTCCTCCTCGCATCAGGCTTCTACTTCACTAAAGGATGACGCGGTGGCTTCATTTAGTCCACTCCACCTTCTCTGTTACACCAATATCTGGGACGCTACTATACCTTCTGGCAGTCGGCACAGTTACCGTTGTAAAAGACAAGAAAAATATGGAGGCATGATTTAATGGGTTCCCAGAGGCGCGCTCTATTGTCGGGCACCGGCGCACCAGGCGGATACGGTCTCATCGCCGCATTGCTGGTATCTCTGGTGCTCATGTTCGCGGTCGCATGTGAGTCGGACTCAGATGAGGATACGCCTTCCCTGCCGGTGGGTCCGGCGACCGTGCAGTCAGCCGCAGATGTTTCGGCAACCCCATCCGCAACTGAACCTAAACAGGCCACACCTGTGCCTACCCAGGCGACCGTGCCCACAGCGCAGGCGACCGCTACGGCTACGCCGAAACCGCAGAATACCGCTACACCGGCTCCGACCACGTCCCCTACGCCGGTGCCCGACAGCGAAAACGGCGACGGCGAGCTAGAGACCAGCGCAGCACCATCCGATGAAATGGCAGCAGAACTGCCACCGGAATGCCTCACGAACGGGACACTGACCGACCCGAGACTGGTTGTTTCGTGCAGCAACACCGCGATGAGTGTCCTGAATGGCGTAAAGGTAGATATCGAATTTAACATCGGCGCGCTATTCGCCGGCCTGATTCCGCAGGGCGAGGAACCACCGGGTATCAGGATGCAGGTGATCAGGGTGTCTCCGGACGAGTTCAGTATGACGATGGAGGGTCCGGAAGGTGAAATGTTGCAGTTCATCGTCACGGGCGGAGCCTTTTACGCGAACGATGGCAGAACAGACCAATGGGTCAAGACATCGCTCTCGGCGGACGATATGGCGGAGATGCTAATGTCCCTGGAGATGGTCGAGCATCAACTTCAGAATCTGGACGATCCAAGCATCGTCTGGAAGAGTGTGGAGCTAACCGAGGACAACTCAGAATATATCGTATCCTATGAGGCGACACCAGAGCAGCTCGGAGCGCAGGGACCTCCACTAGAGATACAGCTGGTCTTGAGCGCAAGTAGCTTCCTTCACCGATCGGTTTCGGTGTTGATACCTGATAATGAAGCGGGGACGGCGCATCAGTTAGCCGAACTGCGTTACAGTGGCCACAATGAGCCGCTCGAAATCACGGCGCCAGAGAATTACATCGAAGGCGAAGCGCCGCTGATGCCTCCTTCCGGGTCAGACGGCGCTGTTGGACAGTCAAGTAGGCCAGAGGTTGTCGCACTATCCAAAAACAGCGACGGCAATGTCGAGGTTACTTTCAGCGAACCGGTAACTGTAATTGGAGAGGTAGGACTCTATGTGCAGGACACCTCGACGGGGGGATGGAGCCTGCCTTACTTCGAAGGCAGCGGAACTCACACACTGACATTCAATGCCGCTGACCCGAGTATTCCTCCGCTTGTCCCCGGAGAGAGTCGCATCCTTGGGTTCACCTTCGACGCGCCGGAGTCGGATCTGGTTGGTGAGGACGGGCAGTTCGCCAATCTGGACCTTGACCAGTGGGTGTACCCTGAATAAGTCAGCGCTACGCCGACTGGCGAAGTGAGTGCTCATGCCGGCAAGCAGTATCAGGATTGATCAGAGCCCCGCTTCAACGGCGTGTCCTTTACGCTGCCAGTCACACAGAAACTCTCGCTGCAATTGGCATCTGGACTTTGGCTGCATATCTTCAGCGGTAACTTTTAGCCGGATTTGCTGGCCCTCGGCATACGGTAGCCCATCCTTGGCTCTGTGAAGATAAACATCGGATTGGCTGCATCATCGCCCAGCTTACGTCTGAGCCTGCGCATGTGAGTTCGAACAACTTGGGGATCACCGTTTCTGGGCACGCGCCAGACTCGTCGCAATAACTGATCGTGAGTCACTACTCTCCCGGCATTCAATGAGAGGAAGCGCAGCATCTCGTACTCAATGGGAGTCAGATGTACCGACTGGGCGTCTACCAGAACCTGTCGGTGCGTATAGTCGATCCTCAGGGTGCCCAGATGAAAGGCATCAGAAGGTTCGATTCTATTCGGTTCCGACTCCCTTCGCAGCGCGGCCCGGATTCTCGCTGTAAGTTCGGTTGGTGAGAAGGGTTTGAGCATATAATCTGCGGCTCCCAGGTCAAGAGCGCGCTCGATACTTTGGCTTCTGCCGTACGCAGAAAGGAAGATCGCAGGTATGTCTGAGATAGCCTGGATGTCTTGCATCAACTCCATACCGTCGGTTCCTGACAGTACCGAATCTAGCAGGACCAGCTGAGGTTCATTCGACTCTGTCAGGGCGACTGCTTCCTCAGGGTGAGACGCAAGGATCGTTACATAGCCGGCTTCGTAGAGGATATCTCTTACCTGTCTCAGTATCTGCGGGTCATCATCCACCACCAGGATGCACGCCTGTTCTTCCGCTTCGGCACGCGCCCCACCCGAAACGCCATAAAGGTCTACAGACAATTCTGAGGCGCTACGTTCAGCAACTGGAATCGTAAATGTGAACCGAGTGCCCTGTTCTTGGCCCTCACTCTCCGCCCATATCCTGCCGCCATGAGCCTCGACTATACCCTTGCAGATGGCCAGACCCAGGCCCATTCCAGTAGTCTCCCTACTGACGTTGTTACCTTCAATTCGGGAGTGCTTCCGAAACAGGTATGGCAGTTGATCGGGCATCAGGCCCCACCCGTCATCTGAAATCGAAACCGCAACGTGGAGGTTCTGATGGGCAGCAGTCACTCGAATAATAGAAAAGTCCTGCGAGTGGCGAGACGCATTGTAGAGTAGGTTGCTAACGACCTGTATAATTCGAGGCCTATCTGCCATAACAGTTGGAAGTTCCGCCGGTAGCTCGAAGCGTAGCTCGTTTCGGCCTCCGCCGCCGACAAAGGCTTTTGCCGCCTGTTCCAGGAGGGTCGCAGGGTCGGATGCTTCTGGGTTGATGGTAAGACTGCCCGACTCGATGTGTGCCATATCCAGCAGATCCGAGATCATCCTACGCATTCGATCGGCCTGGTCGTCGATAATTGTGTGGAAGTGCCGGACATCTCCGGAGTTCAGACTTCCGGACTCGTCGAGTAGCGTGGCGGCCGCTCCCTTGATGGCGGCTAGAGGCGTACGCAGCTCGTGACTGACCATACCGAGAAACTCAGCTCTCAACCTCTCGAGATACTCAATTGGTGTCATATCCTGGAGGGTTACGATCACTGATTCCATCTCACTACCCTCTGCGGAGTAAATGGGTGTGGCGTTGACCAGCACAGTCATGGGCTTACCTTCCGGCAACTGGAGGACGACTTCCTCAGCACGAATTGTTCCGCCAGAACTGACCATCTGCACGAGGGAGGTCTCTTCCATGCGAACTTCTCTGCCGTCCATCCTGCGTATGCTCAAAACATCCATAATACGTTCACGAGGGTGTTCAACCTCTCCAAGACCTGTAATGATCCGCAGTGTTTCCCTGTTGTGAGACACGGGCGCGCCGGATTTAGCATCGAATACGACAACACCCACCGGAGACGTGTTGATCAGAGCCTCAAGGTCAGATCTTGCTCGCTGTTCGTTCCTAAACCTCCGCGCGTTAGCTATCACCAGAGCCGCCTGAGCAGCAAACATCAACAGGACATCCTCATCATCGTTCGTGAACTCACTTCCTTCGACACCTCTAGCCAGGTATATGGAACCCATCCGCAGGTCTTTGTTGCGAATTGGTGCCACCAATAGGGAAGCGACATCGATTGGACTACGCAGTTCGGGTATGCCGATTGATCTCATATAGGCTGGAAGATCGACTATCCTCAGCGTCTCATTCACGCCATTGAGATGGTCAAAGAAACTCGCACTTTCAGGCAATTCAGCCAGGGTCTTATGTTCTTCCGGGGTCAGCCCGCTCGTCACAAATTCCTCTAGTTGCCCCGAGTCGTCGAGTACGGTTATCCCGCCATAACGCGCACCTGAAAGGACACGAGCGCTGTGGACAACCTCCTTGAGTACACCGTAAAAGTCGAGATCTTCATTGATGCGCAGGATCGCGCCGGTCAGTTCAATTAGCCGGTCATGCATCTCCTTCATTTCCGACGTTAGATTGTCACACGCCTTCAAGAGCCCACCTCTCTTCCAAGTACGACTACTGTATTCAGGGAGTTAATTCCGTTTCTGGGTCAGGGTACGTAAGAACCAATCCGAATTGTTATAGGAAAGACATAGAATACACCATTATTGTTATATATACGATATGTTTAGGGCGATACAATCCCAGGCACGTACTGTTTGAGCATAGTCTTGGCAATACCAATGGAGCTTTATGCAGATTGAGTATTCCATTACTGAGTCCTCTGAAATCATCCGGCAATCGCTGGAAATGGTAGAGACTGTCGCACTCGCAAAGTGCTTTCATTTATTACTGCTCAAGGAGGCAAACTCATGAACCGAGAACTTCAAGTATTCGTCAAGGATGCACTGGATGAAGGACATAGCCGCGACACGATTCGCGGCAAACTGCTTGAGGCAGGCTGGACGGACAGCGAAGTTACAGACAGTCTGCACAGTTTTGCGCCCGTCGAATTTTCTATCGCCGTTCCGAGGCCCAGACCTTACCTGTACGCACGCGAGGCGTTTCTATACATGGTGTCGTTCATTGCCTTGTACGTCTCTGCCATAAGCTTTGCCATCTTGGTATTCGGCCTTGTCGACTACAGCTTTCCCGACGCACTTGATACCGAGGGAAGATACCCTTCCAGCGAGCAGGCGACTGCCCTAGCCTCGGTAATCGTTGCGTTCCCTTTATTTCTGCTCTTAACTAGGTGGCTGGCTAAACAGGCGAGTAAGAGCCCGGAGCGCCGTCAATCCCCCGTGAGGCGTTGGTTGACCTACATCACTCTCGTTGTCGCAGCCGGTGTAATCCTTGGCGATCTGATCGCCATTTTGGCAAACCTGCTGGGAGGGGACCCGACACTACGCTTCTTACTGAAAGCGGGTGCCACTCTTCTAGTCACCGGGTGCATTTTCGGCTACTACATCTGGGACATGCGCCAGGCCGAAGTCGTGGCGCCAATACCCCAGAGCGCCTGGGCATTACGTCTCCTTGCTCCAGCCGTGGTGATCGCGGTAACGGGTTGCATCGCGTACGCGCTTTTCCTGGTAGGTTCCCCCTGGCAGCAGCGGGAGATCAGACTCGACGAGGATCGTGTAGCCCATCTGTCCAATGTTGCCGACAACGTGAATCTCTACTGGGAACTGAATGGAGAATTACCTGCGAAGTTGAACCAGCTTGCCGGTCCCCCGTACGACCTGGATAGAATACGTGATCGCGCAACAGGCGCTCCGTACGAGTACCGCACCATCGGGGGCATGGACTACGAGCTTTGTGCAGTCTTCTCAACAAGTACCGACGATCTGCCCTACGCGAATGAACGCAGCTTCTCGGAAAGAGTCTGGGATCACGATGAAGGTAAAACGTGCTTCCAGCTACGGGCTCAGGCTCCCGCAGACCGGGAATAATGGCGGTCCTGCCGGCACTACGGAGAGAACATACCCAATGACTGGAAGCAGTGAGTAGAATATTCCATTTCAGGTCAGACAGTGACGCAGCAACTACATCCCGACGGAATCACGAGATTCGACAAATAGCCTCATGGACAAACTTGCAAGTGCACAAAAACCCAGAGAAAGTAGAGGTCACCTATGGGTGAAGTCTGGTTTAGAAACGTCTCCGCCCCAATAGTGGGTACAGTCTTAGGTGCCGCCATTTTCTTCCTAGGTGGTCTGGTGTCAACTCGCCTGTACCCTCCACCACCGGAGCTGCTGGATCCACAGACCCCGGAAGCAAATGCTCTGCGAGTGGCATCGGCAGACACGAACGGCCTGCTGATCGTACTGGTGGGCTGCGTTATCGGTGGTTTCCTTGGAGGAGCCATTGCCGCTTCGGTGGCGAAGACGAGAAGGGCTTTATTTTCCTGTATAGTCGGGATTCTTCTTTCTTCGTGGGCAGTGTACGCTTTCTATGTGTTTTATCCGCAAAGACTGTGGTTCCCTATTGGGATGCTGGTAGGTTTCGCAGTCTCTTCCTTTCTCGGAGGGCTATCGAATTCCCGCCTGAGGCAGTAGCTCGTTGGGTGTAAGCGCCAAGACTAAACTGGGCGAAATCACCGAGTTGGGATTCAGCCATGCCTAAGCGGAGTTCACCTTAGTCGGAAAATCTGACAGGAAATGCGTTGACCTAAAGTTAGGGGTAGGTTGTCCAGTTTAATGACGTGGCGCCCAGGCAACTTGTATGTTCTAATAGACCCTTCAGGTATGGCAATTTGGAGGTCTAGGTGAGAAGGGCGCGTCGCCCCTCCCTTTCCTGCGGTCTTCCCTGACCTGGGGGACATCGGCCCTGCCGCACCCTGATCCAAGAAGTGAATTGTTTTTCACACACCAAAACCAAGATAAAAGGAGGAGGAGATGGTCAGCAGGCCGAACTGGTAGCTGGCGGAGGGCTGTACCTGCGGTTGTACTCATACCCCGTCGCGGGAGCCGATTCCGAGTCCATCGGCGCTGTCGCCGCATCAACGAACGGCGCCGCCGGAATGAATTCTAGCTCGGATACTTGCTGAACATCATGAACCCGTTGCTGTCGGGTGTATTGCAGCCCGCAAGGGCAGTTTCCGCCCGCACCGTCACCTGTCGCGCGCCTGCCGTTCCCCTGAGCTGCTGAATACTGTCAGCGTAGAGGACGGCACGGTTGCGTCCTGTTCCGTTATTTCCGCCACTGGAGAGGAAGGGATGCGGCCCTTCGACCCTGATGTCGTCGGCATAGAAGTCGTGAGCTTCTCCTAACTTAACGCCGTGCCATTGGAAGCCCTCCAGGAATTGCTGCGTAAACGTGAGGTATCCGTCGTATGGGTTGAATATGTCAACGTTCTCAGGACCCAGCCCTGAACCCTCCCACATCTTCCGAGCGAGACTGGCGACCGCCTCCTGATGCTCATCCAGGGTCGCCATGCTGCTCCTGCCCCTGATGTTGTGCTGTGCGTGATTAAGGACATAGACCGGCTTCTGCCTCAGGTCCCTTGCGCGCTCGGCGGTGGTGAAGATGAAGGCCGCGCAGGTATTCACCGGCCTGTCGCAATCATAGATCACCAGCGGTTCCTCGATCACGCGCCCGTTTAGGTAATCCTCGAGCGTAAGCTGATATGGCTCGTGCAGAGCGTAGAAACCCCAGGGCGTCATCAGGCCGTTTCTGCGCAAGTTCAGACAGAGGGGAGCCAGCCCGTCGTGGGACTTGCCGTACTTCTGGCAGTACTGCCGGAAGACCACCAGGTTATTAAACATCGCCCCGCTCTGGTAGCCCCATGGAATTGTGAATGCGCTGTTTCCGTGGGCTTCATTGCTGACATTCTGAGGATTGTTGTGCCCGTACCGTCCTGAAAGGTTGACCATCGGATACCACACCAGGGCGGTCTCGCATAATCCATCGCCGACCGCTTGGGCGGCCAGTCCCATCATCGGGCCGATGTAGGGCGCGTCGGACTCAAGATACTTTATGTTCCTGAAACCCAATTCCCTCTGCATCCAATCCGCCGAAGCCTTGGTCAGACCGTCTTCGCTGTCGTAGGGAGGATCGAAGTAAGGGCGGGGTGCCCAGGTCTGCTCGGCGCGGGTCTCCGGGCTCGTGATAAGCCCGTCAATGTCGTCCAGCGACAGGCCCGCGTCCGCGATTGCCTTCAGGCACGCCTCCTTGCTCAGGCCCCCGCAGCTCCTGTCAAGGCTCACCCCGTCCCATCGCCGGTCCATGTGGGACTGTCCCCAGCCTACAACGGCGACCTTGCCTCGGTGCTCCCAGACTCCCATACCTTCCCGGTCTCTCATCCAACTCGTGTCGCCAGCCATCTCGACTCCCTTATCGCAACTGCGTTCTCGAACATCTCCACAGGTCTGGCAGGACTAGCCAACCACCCGCCACTCATGTACCAGCTGCCCGGTACTCGTTTCTTCAAATATCAGCTCGACCGGCGCTCCGACCGGGACCTCGCCCGGTGGGGTGCCCGGAAGGTTCGACAGGAAGTTGATACCCGGGTCCTCGTCCAGGGTTATCACCGCGAAGTTGATGGGCTGAGCGGACCGGAACCCCTTGATGCGGGAGTCACGTATCACAAAGTACACGTCAATGTGCCCTCTGCCCCGCACCTCCTTCCACTCAAGACTGTCGGCCGACCCACATTCGTCGCACCGCCGGGTGGGCGGATATTGCAGCCTCTCGCACGAGGTGCAGATTTGCAGAACCAGCCGCCTCTCGTTGCAGGCGTCCCAGAAGGGCTTCGTCAGTTCATTGGGAACCGGCGCGGGCCTCTCCAGTGCTGGAATCGTAGACATGGCTCTTGCCTCCTGCGTCTTCGCACGCTCATCTCTCTGTCGTTGCCGACACGATCCGGCATGGATTACAAGACGATATCACAGATCGCCGGGAGTGCTAAATCGTCTAGTCGGCAGCTCCAGTCAGCGGCCCGCGGCGCATGAAGTGTCTGCGAGACTCAGCTCTCGGCGGAAAGACGGGATCGCCCCTGGCAGCCGTATCTCGCGCACCTTGGGTGCCGCCGGTGGCGCAGGCTCGACATTGTGCTCGCTGTAAATCGATAGGTGCTTCATCATCTCAACGGCGTGCTGCTCGTTCGCGTGAGCTTTGACTGTCATGACGCAAGAAATGTGTATATTTTCTTGCATCGTGAGAGATCTGAAGCCTTGAGCACATCGCCTGATGCGCGGATTATAATTGAAGCAGGCGTGCGAGGCTACGGCCCGTCCACGTAGTCCATCTCAATTTACTCTCAATTATTGCATCGAGCCGATGCGTCATATATTATTGGCGTCGGTCTTAAACTGTGATAAATGTCGTGAACTCAGGAAAGCCGCACAGAGATGCAGGAGGTGAAACTCAGATGGCGAATGTGATACACAGGGCTGAATTGAGCAAGATGGTAGCGGAACGACTGGGAATCAGTCAGGCCGCCGCCGCCGATGCCACTTCGGCTGTATTAGACAGCATTGGACAAGCGCTTTCTGAGAACGACCGTGTGACTCTAACTGGGTTCGGCACATTCTCGGTGAAGGAGAGAGCCGCCCGCCAGATGCGTGCGATAGCGGGAGAGAATGCGGGGCAGATGATTGATGTGCCGGCCCGCAAATATGTTGCCTTCAAAGCCGGAAACACCCTTGAGCAGACTGTACGAGGCGGTCATCAATAACCATCCTCAGTTGCCGCCGGAGCAGTAAATTTCTGCCCCTTGTTGCATGCGACCGGACAAACCGTGCCGGAGAGCGTGGCTTTCTCGGGTGGCAATTCGGCTCGCACGCTCCTGGGAGGAGGAATGGTTTTGAGAGAACCCGTGTTTCGCCTGTAGGGCGGTATCAAGCCTGGAGAGGAGGTCGAGCACTCGGACTTCTTCACATAGGGGCTCGGTGGTCGCCCTGCCGGGAGGATGTTTACCTTGAGGGGAGCTCTACCAGCCGTCTGGGAGATTCCAGAGCCGTTGTCAGTTCATC